>WQZJ01000072.1 GCA_009780795.1 Methanomassiliicoccaceae archaeon | reverse complement strand
GCGCGCACTGACCTTCCTGTTCAGGATCTTGTCAAGGGCGTTCTTTTTGTCGAGTTGTGTAAGATAGTAAATCTTCCCTCTCGGCGTAACGGACTCCCATGGGGTCTGTGCGTGCGCTTCGCACACTTCTATACAATAACCGCACTGAAGGCATGCAAGCATCTCCTTCTGTATCCGCGGCATCTTCGTAATCATTGATGTCTCTGCCATACGGTGACCTCTATTCGCCATTTTACGACCTTTAGATCAGGTCGTCTAGTATTTTACCTTAAAGCGAGCGACACTATATTTAGGTTTTCCATCGCGACGCGCGGTTTTGATATACTCGCTAGGAAATACGGAACGTGATATGGCAGAGTTTGCATATTTTGACAACGGTGGCACAACAGCAGTCGCTGAAGAAGTGTTGAACGAGATGCTGCCGTTCTTCAGGGAACATTACGGCAATCCGAGCAGCATACATGCGATGGGCGGTACGGCCCTGAAGGCCATGTCCGCGGCCAGGAAGAGGATATCGTCGGCGCTGAACTGCAGACCGTCGGAGATCGTGTTCACGTCCGGTGGGACGGAGGCGGACAATCTTGCCCTGCTTGGGACCGTACCGCATCTCGGCGGGAGGAAGAAGATAATAACGTCGGCCGTTGAACACTCCGCCATCCTCGAGACGTGCGCCCGCCTCAGGAGCCTGGGTTATGAGACAACGATACTCCAGGCGGACCGGGAGGGAAGGATCGCCCCGGACACGCTGAGAGCGCACATCGACGACGATACGGCGCTCGTATCGATAATGGCGGCGAACAATGTGATAGGTACGATCCAACCGGTGGCGGAGCTGGCGATGATAGCACATGAGCACGGTGCGCTGTTCCACACGGACGCGGTGCAGGCGTTCACCAAGGTCGATATCGACGTCATGCGCGACAGCATGGACGCGCTGTCGATATCCGGGCACAAGATACACGGTCCCAAGGGGATCGGTGCGCTGTACGTCAGGAACGGCGTGAAGATCGAACCGACGATGCTCGGCGGAGGGCAGGAGAACGGTATGCGCTCATCCACCGAGAACATCCCCGGTATAGTCGGACTCGGAAAGGCGACCGAGATCGCGATGTCATCGATGGACGATGACGTGAAAAGGATGACGGCCATGCGCGACTCGATAATAGACGCCGTCCTTGAGATGAGCGGGTCGTACCTCAACGGTCCGAACGACGGCCGTCTGTGCAACAACGCCCACTTCGGTTTCGACGGCGTGAAGGGAACGGACCTCGTCCTGAAGCTGAGTAAAAAGGGCATAATGGCGTCGACGGCATCGGCGTGCTCCGCCGGGAGCACAGAACCGTCGCACGTGATGACCGCGATAGGCAGGTCGCCGTCCGAGGCGTTGTCGTCGCTGAGGATATCATTGTCACGTTACACAACACAGGATGAGGTCGATCATCTGCTGAGTTCATTACCGGATGCGCTGAGGGCGGTCAGGAAATAACACCATCATAAGGATTCTTTGATGACATCCGCCATTATCCTCAAACCCTTTACGATCCGTTCCTCCGGCATATTTGAGAAGTTGATCCTGAGGGTGTTCTCATGTCCGCCGTTGGGGAAGAACGAACCGCCCGGAACGAATGCGACGTTCCGTTCAAGACATCTTTCGAGTATGACGCGGGCATCCGTGCCCTCAGGTAGTTCTATCCATGCGAACAGACCGCCATCCGGTTCCGTGAATCTCACGTTCTCAGGAAATTCCGATCTCATAGTTTCAACGGCCAGGTCACGGCGTGTCCTGTAGGTCTCTTTTATGACGAGTATGTGAGAGTCGATGTCGTTCTGCTCGAGATACTTGGATATCGTCATCTGGGCGAACGTGTTGCACTGAAGGTCGACACCCTGCTTCACAAGAACGAATTTTTTTATTATGCGTTCGTCGCCGGCTATCCATCCTATCCTGAAACCGGGACAGAATATCTTGGAGAACGTACCGGTCGCCATGACGTTCCCGACGGCGTCGAACGATCGGATCGACGGCAGGTCGTCCCCCCTGAACCGTATCTCCCCGTACGGGTCGTCCTCAATGACCGCTATGTTGTTCGATGCGGATATCCTCGCCAGTTCCCTTCTTCTGTCGAGGCTCCACGTCCTTCCGGTCGGGTTCTGGAAGTTCGGTATGACGTAGATCAGTTTGACGTTCTCGTTCTCCTCTATCGCCTTTTCCAGTTCGGACATCACCATACCGTGATCGTCGGTCGGTATCTCCCTGAATATGCAGCCGTACGACCTGAACGCGCTTATGGCCGCCAGGTACGTCGGGCTCTCGCACAGGACGACGTCCCCTTCGTCTAGGAACACCTTACCCGCGAGATCCAGCGCCTGCTGCGAGCCGTGCGTGATAAGGATGTTGTCCTTGTTCATCGTCGTGCCGTTCTTTCTGTTCAGACGGTCGGCGATCCACGTTCTCAGCGGGTCGTATCCCTCGGTGGTGGTGTATTGGAGCGCTTTCATGCCGTCCTCGCCGAGCACGTCGGAACCGGCTTTCTTCACCGCATCCACGGGAAACAGTTCCGGTGCGGGCAGACCGCCCGCGAAGGAGATGATCTCCGGCCTCTGCGTGACCTTGAGTATCTCGCGTATCTCCGACGCTTTGGTCCTCGATATTCTTTCCGCGAACCTGACCGGCATCTCGTCCATGTAACGGCGAGATGGTCAAAGATTAAAAAACTGTCGCGCTTTCGATCATATGCTCGCAGCCAGTATCCCCGCGTCTGTCGTGAACGGGACGGCCTTAACGTCCGTCCCTCGCCGTTTTTATATTGATGCGCTCATATCCGGTGTCAACGGCCTTAATGTCTGTCGGGGAAGTTTCACATGGGAGCGGGAGAATTTTTCAGAAGGATACCGATACCCATATGCGGTCTGGCCCTCGGGGCGACATCACTTGATAGGTTCCTTTGGTACACCTTCCCGGACGTATACGCGTTCAACGTGTTCGCGCTCATCTCCTTCGCTATCGTAATGCTGTTCACGGCCAGGATCGTAACGGACCATAAGGGCATATTGAAAGACATCGAGACGCCCGCGCTCTTCGGAGTGCTGCCGACGTACACGATGACACTTATGTTGCTCTCCGCGTACGTGAGCGACCACGCCGGCGGTATCGCAGGGGATGCCGCGTTCCTCGTGTGGATCGGCGCCGTCGCCGCAAGTTTCGTGATAATGGCGTTCTTCGTCAAGAGGGCGTTCTTCGGTTTCAGCATGGACAAGGTGCTGCCGAGTTGGGTAATAGTTTTCGTCGGTTACGTGGTGGCCGCCGCCACATCATCCTCGTTCGGTACCGAGGACATAGGACGGATACTGTTCTGGTCCGGGTTCATTGGTTACTTCGTGATGCTTCCGCTCCTTCTGTACCGCACGCTGATATTCAGGAAGATACCCGCGCCGCTCGTCCCGACGCTGGCGATATTCGCGGCGCCCGTGAACCTGTGCATCGTCGGTTGTCTTACCGTCTACGGGGGCATCCCGGACGGCCCGGCGGGTATCGCGCTGACGGTGCTGACGGTAATGGGCGTCGCAAGCTACGCCGCCGTGATCGGATATTTGCCGGTGATGCTCAACAGGAAGTTCAGCCCGAGCTTCGCGGCCATGACCTTCCCTCTTGTCATAAGCGCCTCCTCATTCTACAAGCTGGCGGAGGCGCACAGCATCGCCGACAACGGAATAATGCCGATACTTCTGTACGTGACCCTGGCGATAGCTGTGCTGATAGTCGCATACGTGCTAATCCGGTACATAATGTTCCTGACGGCGGCGGCGAAGGGTACGCCGTAGTTCTAATGATATGAATGGTCCCTTTGTGTTCAGCGATACCATGGGGGTCAAGAAATAAAAAACACTTTGAGCCAGTGTGATATTAAGTGGGCCTGATCGGATTTGAACCGACGACCATCCGGTTATGAGCCGGACGCTCCACCAGACTAAGCTACAGGCCCTGTATGAACAGTGGCGCCGTCGCACGGATTTGAACCGAGGACCTTGTGATTAACAGTCACACGCTCTACCTGCTGAGCTACGACGGCCTCATTTGGCGAAAGAGTGAGATGTATTAAAGCGTTACGTCTCATCACAAACGACAGCCCTCAGCCGTTCCATCCTTTCCCTCAGGTCATCCAAGGCCTTTTCCACGCCGTCCATGAACTCATCGTACCGTTCCGTCACCTTCGCGCCGCCGGTGGACGGCGATATCAGACCCTCGTTCTCCAGAAGCCTAAGCGAGTAACGGACCTTGTGCTTCGGTATGCCAAGGATCTCCGATAATCGTATGATGCCGATGGGCTGGTTCTTCCTCGTGACCTTGAGCATCATCACGTGTCTCTCTATCAGCTCAAGCTCGGAGGCCATCTTCTCCATTATGTTGTCTTTCTTGATCACGGTCATGTAATCAGTATGATGGATATTTCAATTGTTCCCACAGCGTGAAAATCATCGGCAGGGGGATCAGCGGCCGTACCAGTGCTGCTTTCCCCATCTCGTGTAGTTGGTGCTCCACGCCTGGGTGAGTGAACCGCAGCAGTCCAGCGCAGTCTGTTCGTCCTTGAACGTCTTGTAGCATTTGAGACATTGGTATCTCATCTGAGGCTCTCCCTTCGCAGCTTTCGCCTGCCCCTTTTCTCTTGCCATCGTTTCCCGTAATGCGGTCCGTTAATAAACCTTTATCCGTGCCGAGGCTGATGGGAAACCCTCACACTTTCACCCCAAGCGATAACATCCTCCTTATGTTGTGTGCGATACATCTGCAAAGTACCTCTGCGTGTCTTGACCTAGGCGTTCTTCCGTAGACCACATCACTCATCTTCCGCTTGATCATTGAATTAACGGATTCAACGATCGATCGCCTCTTATACGTCACGGGGTCGAAGAAGAATTTCATAAGACCTCGGTAAAAACCGGAGGTCCTTCGCCTTTTGCTTCCGGAAACGGCAGGTTCGCTCATCTTCCTCGCGGGAATGAGCGTCTCACAATGAAGATGTTCACGCAGATATCTGTGCACCTGCTCGGAATCATACCCTTTGTCGGCGATCACACATTTCACATCGTATCCCGCTTTTTCCATATCATCAGCTATAGGTCCGATCCGTTTGTAATCGGATATGTTGGAAGAGCACGAGTCTGCGGCAAGTATGGAAAGCGTTGATGTGTCAACGGCGATCGTCATCTTCTCGTACCCTCTCACAGGAGCCTCTGAATAGGTCATCCCTTTCAGTTCCCTCAGGCGTCTGACATAATGTCTGGATGCGTTTGAACAGGAGAATCCCGTAGCATCGACGGCAACGATGAGCTGTTCGTTGCACACCGCCTTCGCGGTGTGCCAAAGCACCTTATCCAGAACATCCGGGTCCAAACGTTTTACGAATTTTCTGAGCGTTGAAGGATCGGGTATGCTCCTTATCCTCAATGCTCTGATCACACCGTTCATCGAACCGAGAACATCGGTCATCTCTTCATACGAAACATCCAGGTGCTGACGTAACACGAGCAACGATACCTTCGCATGATCGTCGTAGACATGATTGCTGTAATATGACGAATATCTCGGTAATCCCGCAGCTATCAGCGCCATGGACACCACAATTATTATTTTAGCCAGTTTATCCTCTCTTCGAGCGTACCTTCTGCGATACAAACTAATCCCATCCCGGGTGCGGCCATTCTTTCTGAGGGAGCAGCCGTTCCCGAGGGAGTTAATTGCATTTGCGGAAGGAATAACTTACGCTCGATCCCGATTCATTCATAAGGGTTTCCCATCAGCCCG
>WQZJ01000071.1 GCA_009780795.1 Methanomassiliicoccaceae archaeon | reverse complement strand
CTTTCAGTGTTAACGCTCTGTGCACGAAACGGAGGGACATTTATACGAAGTGCGCACCGCCGGTCTGGGCAAGATTTAAGTTATCAGGTCTGTTACCAGGATAACGATGTTCAATCCGGAAAAGGATTTCAACCGAATAGTGATGGAATGCCTCGGCCGCGACGGCATATCGATAAGCGCTCTAGCCAAAGAACTTGAATCGAAAGGGTTCAAGCACCACCGTCTGATACTGACAGGCTACTTGAGAGCGATGGCGGACATGGGGCATCTACGTGAGCGCGACATACCTCCTTCCAAGATATATCAGGTCTCAAAACACCTTCCCGACAGCATATATGAGCAGGTGGGGAAGGCATGCCGCAAGGTGTCCGGCGATGCCGATGAGCTAATTCTATTCACACTTTTCAGACTGTTCAAGCGTCCTGTGTTCGAATCTGAGCTGAAGGCGGCCGGAGCGGTCCGACCTGTAGGGAACCCAGTGAGCGAAGGTGATATCAACGAAGCCAAAAAAGTTCTCAGGAGAGCGGGCAACACGATATCGGGGCAGGACGCGGTCATACCGGCGAACGACCTTTCCGATAAGCTGTCGGACGTTCTGATAACGGTCCTGCTCGATTCCACGGATTCCAGACATCTGATAGCAGAGACGAAACAGTCAAAACTTATGTGATATACTCGATGGAAATGTCGTTACATTTTTATCACTTATCATCAATCGTGGCCCATGGACCTCGACGCGGTCGTATCAGCGATAAAGACATTTCCGGGCGTCACGAGAAAGAACAGAGTGCATGAGATAGTTCGTTTCCTACCTATGTCATCGTTCAGCAACATCGTTGCCTCTGAGGGAGAGGACGCCGCTGCGATAGAGTACGGCGACGACTGCCTGCTCCTGGCGGCCGACGGCATAATGGAATCACTGGTCAAGGCGGACCCATTCTACGCAGGTTACTTCGCGGTGCTCGTGAACGTTAACGACATAGCGGCGATGGGCGGCAAACCTCTGGCGATGGTAGACATCCTGTCGATGAGCGACGGCAGGATATGCTCCAAGCTGCTGAAGGGCATGGAGCGCGCGGTCAGGAAGTTCAACGTACCGATCGTCGGCGGTCATACGCATCCGGATTGTGAATACACCGCGATAGACATATCCATCGTGGGCACCGTTCCTCGGACGGACATAATAAGGAGCAGTACCGCCGAGGCGGGCAATGACATTGTTTTTGCGATGGACACCGACGGCTTCTTCCCCGAAGGGTTAAGGTACGCATGGGACACCACCACCAGGAAAGAGGACAAACTGGTGCAGGACCAGTTGGCGCTGATGAGAGCCGTCGCAAAGGAACATCTGGTCACCGCCGGTAAGGACATGAGCAACCCCGGATGCATAGGCACCATGGGGATGCTCCTCGAATCATCGGGAAAGGGAGGGCACATAGACGTGGATCGGATACCACGCCCGGACGGTGTTGATGTGATCCAATGGTTCCTCGCATACCAAGGCTACGGGTTCGCATTCTCATGCAGACCGGAGAACTCGAAGCGTCTGATAGAGCTTTTCGAGACGGTCGGTGTCGACGCTGCGGTCGTCGGCAAGGTGGATGACTCCTCTGAGCTGGTGCTCAGGAGCGGTGATGAGTCCAGGACGCTTTTCAATTTTTGTAAGGAGATAATAACCGGCTGTAATCCTAAAAGGAAGAAAGCGCCAGGCCACAGAGGTTGACGCCACTTCAACCCACGGGTTTACCGCATCGATCCTCAGCCCCGCTACCCTGCGAGCGTTGGTAGTTCACGGTAAGGCTGCTCCCGTCAGGGCCTGACCCGTTCTCCGCGATAAGTGTATCCGTGACGACCCTCCGGTTGTCCGGTGTACAAACGCCAGCCCCGCAAGACGAGGCCTCATAGTCACTTTGCGGGCCCGCAAGATCCATAAGCGCCGTCCCCTGCTGTCACCCCGCCATATTGACGGTTTGCGTGTATAAGGATACGCCAAACATCCCGGTCAAGCCCAGCATTACCTGTTACGTGTGATTGAATATATAATTTCTGCCATCATCCGGTCCTTCTTTGATTTGTGTGGAAACGATATGAGGGCGCCTCACATACTTCTGCCGTACATGTCAGTCTTCTCCTGAACGCTCACGAGATGGTACATCGAGATCAGATCGTCAACCCGCCTGAATCCTCTCGCTCTGGATTTGATCACGGAGATCATACTGTTCATACCTTCGAATATCGTATTGGATATGCGGGGCGTGAACCATTGCAATATAGGTCATATATGTCTGCCGACGGTCTTGGCGAGTCTGACAAAACGCCCGAGTTTGGATAAGGCCATCCATCCTTTGAGGCAGTCCTCCGCAGCGTAAACATCGTCTAAAAGATACACGGAACATAACGATTCCTTCATTTTGTATGCTTTACCGAGGACCTCGTTGTCCTGAGATATACGATCTCTCAGTTCCCGGCCCTCTTCGGAGAGATTCGACGAATTCCACACAAATCAAAGAAGGACTTTGAAACACAGGGTATTTTGTGAAAAGGAGCTCAGAATTCCCGGAAAATGCGCCGGGCGCATAACGCTGATATCACCGGTGTTCGTTCCTATGGTCATGACGTTCCGTAAGGACGCCTCGATATGCCCACGCTCCGCTTACGATATAGGCGCGGGGTTGCCCCACGCCTTGTTCACTCTGGTTGTTCTTCTCTCGGGATCACTTCCTGATGAGTAAGAACCACGCCGCGGCGCCTATTCCCGCGATCGCAACAACGGCTATCGCAACGATCACCATCGTTGACAGACCGCCATTATCGTCATTGACGGCGAGAGACATTATCTGCACGGGCGTTGATTGATCCTCGGCCGTACCGTCACCCAGCTGGCCGTAGTTGTTGTAACCCCATGCCCACACGGTTCCGTCATCACTTAAAGCAAGAGAGTGGTCCCCTCCGACGGAAACGGCCGGCGTGGCGGTTCCGGCACCGAGCGGCATATCCGCTCCGTCGCTCATATTCGAATCATCAGAGAATATGAACGGCATCACGGAAACGATTATGATCGCCGCGACGAATACCGCAGCGAACGCCTTCCTATCGCCCCCTCCTTTTGTCTTTTCTTTTTCAGCCATGATAACATCACCCATAGTGCGGGCGACGGAACAAGATCGGCATCGCCCTGCGTCCCGCAAGATATATGCCGTATGCTTTATTTAAGACACGCACGGAAAAACGATAAAAATAATCCATCTATTCGCAATAACTGTGGATCAACGCGAGGGGGTCCACTTTCACACCATGTGCGCGGACGGTTCGAACACCATCCGCGCTTCGGCCGTTTGCTTAAGACATAAATTTTTTTAGATATTTACTTGAGAACGATTGACAGTTCCGTTTTGACAACAATATTGAAATGACGTTAGATTTAAATGGAATGATGGCTTAACCGTGTCAAAAGCTAGCACGTAACATATGAGTGATAGATATGTTGGGAATACAAGATCCATGGATATGGATGGCCTATGTGGCCTCGGTAGGTACGGTGGTCCTTTGCTGCCTGTACGCTTGGATAAAGCGCAACGAGGATGAGTAAAATGGTCAACATGGTCATATTCGCAGGCGTCATGGCCGTCTTCGTTGCTGTAACACTCTTCCTGGGATGGTACGGGTACAAGAATACCAAGAACCAGGACCAGTTCATGCTGGGTCGTAACAAATCCAATCCTTTGCTGATCGGTCTGGCCTACGGGGCGTCGTTCCTTAGCGTATCGGCCATAGTCGGATTCGGAGGGGTGGCCGCAGGTTATGGCATGGGCATGATGTGGCTGGTGTTCCTCAATCTGTTCGTAGGTCTTTTCATAGCCTTCGTCGTATTCGGTAAGCGCACCAGACGGTTGAATGTGAATCTGGGCGCACTGACCTTTGCCGATTTCCTCGGAAAAAGGTTCAACTCATCGTTCATAAGAACGCTGACGGCGGTGATCGTACTTGTCGGTATGCCGATATACTGTGCCGCCGTTCTGATCGCCGGAGTAAGTTTCCTTTCCAATTCCGGTCTGGGGCTGAACAGAGATATCGCGATATTCCTGTTGTCGTTCGTTGTGTTGCTGTATGTGGCGTACGGCGGTATAATCGCCGTGATGTACAACGACGCCCTCCAGGCGGCGATAATGTTCATCGGTATGTTCACGATATTGTTGGTGACGTACTTCGTCCTCGGTCAGTCGCACGACGGCGGGATATCCGGGATACACCAGGGCCTTACCGACCTCTGGGCATCCGCCGGGGCCGCATATCCGAGCGGAGGGAGCTGGCAAGGGATGACGGGATGGGCATCGTTCCCCAGTTTAGGTTCAAATGCATGGCTGTACATGGTCTCCACGGTATTGATGGGTGTAGGGATAGGCGCACTGGCGCAGCCCCAGCTCGTAGCAAGGTTCATGACAGCCAAGGACACGAAGACACTCAACAGGTCGCTGATCGTCGGCAGTATATTCATGATCGTGATAGTGGGGTCCGCCTACACTGTCGGTGCGCTGACGAACCTGTATTACGGTGAGAGCCCGATACACAGTCTGTCTCAAGCGATCGATACCGTGATACCGCTGTTCGTCACCGACATATTCGGGACGATGGGCGCATGGGGGGAACTGTTCTTCGTTGTGTTCATACTGGCGATACTTTGTGCCGCCATATCGACGATGTGCGTCCTTCTCCATACAATGGGTGCGGCCGCGGGATATGATCTTTGGTCAGAGGCGGGAAAGAAGTTCAAGAAAGTGGACAGGAACAAGCCGTCGCTGCGCATCACACGCATAGCCACTGTGATAATGATGGTAGTGGTGATATTCATAGCGTACATGTTGCCGTTGGACATCATAGCCAGGGCGACCGCGATATTCATGGGGCTGACCGCCGCGGCACTACTGCCGGCGTACACGCACGCAGTATTCTCCAAGAACCCCAGAACAAGGCCGGCGAGGCTGAGCATGGTCGCAGGTTCTGTCGTATGGTTGGTCTGGGCGTTGTTCGTCAACGCGAGCATCGGCGGCAGGCTCGGTATCGAGCCGGTGATCGCTGGACAGTTGATCTACGTGGACCCGCTGATAATCGCGCTGCCGGTGTCGGCCGCGATAATGATCATCGGCTGCTTCACGGGACCTCGTGAGGAAAAGCCGAGATCGCTGCCCGCATCATCGCCGGACACGACGGAGCACAGCATGGTATCCGACGGACCGTCACAGGTCGGGACGGCATGGCCGGCCGATCTGAGGGGTTCGCCGCCATCTTCCGAGCCGAAGGTGAACTTCAGCAATAAATGGCCTGAGCATCTGATGCGGCTGTGAGGGAACAGGGGGCATCGCCCTCTTCTTTTTGTTTCGACCTCGTTCGTAATGATGTTCAATCGTACGATCTCAGATCGGTCACATGCTTCGATTTTCCTTCGGCGCGCGGCATGGAACCGGGAAGGGCTAATTTGATATCTGCTTTTATGTTCAGCACATCCTTGAGCCTGCGGTCGAAATCTCTTTTCATTCTTTCCATCTTGGTCATGTCGTCCGTCAGCGCTTTATCAGCTATCTCGACCTCGACGACCATGCGGTCCATGTAGTTGGTCGCATCCACCGTTATGTGATAGAACGGCGTCAGGAAGTCCATTTCCCCGATGACGTCCTCTATCTGCGACGGAAATACGTTGATACCGCGTATGATCAGCATATCATCCGTCCTTCCGCTGAGCCTCTGCAGACGCGGATGGGTCCTTCCGCATTCGCACTTCTCCCATTCGAGAGAGCTGATGTCGCCTATCTTGTATCTTAT
>WQZJ01000070.1 GCA_009780795.1 Methanomassiliicoccaceae archaeon | reverse complement strand
CAAGAGGGTCGTCAACGCAACGTCGGTGGATGCCGTCTACTCGGACGACCCGAAAAAGGACCCTGATGCGAAAAGGTTCTCCGAGCTTACGATAAAGGAGCTGAGTGATATAATCTATGATGAGCATGATGCCGGAAGATCGTCGGTATTCGACCCGCTCGGTGTGAAACTTGCGATGCGCGACCGTATAGACATATTGGTGGTGGACGGCCGCGACCTCGACGAGATACGGGACGCGATCCTCGGAAATAAGATAAAGGGAACGTTCGTCAATTCTCAGTGATCGATGACGACGTCAGCGGCTCCAGGCCGCATGATGTCACCGCGTCTATCACACGCCGTGCCATCTCCCCTTTCATCGACCTCTTATGAACATATGCCAGCTTGGTATCGCTGGCGATCGCGGACTCCCTGATCATGCGCATTAGGTCCTCTTCATCGGAATCCCTGAACGCATACTCCGGCATCATGTGACCGAAGTTCAATCCATTGTTCACCGCGACCTCGGTGAACCGAGGCGCATAGTGCCCGCCGCCTATCCCTATCGCCGTTGCGCCGTTGTTCTCCTCGGCGCCGAGGATGGCGGACGCTATTATGCGTGCGGCGTCCTTATTGTTCCACTGTGGCTCGTCGCTCCCTATCTCGATGAACGTCGACGGGACGCTGACCCATGGACCGTGGTGCGTCACTTCGAACGACGTTTGAAATATCCCGGTGTCCGACGATGTCAGCGACCTGAGCAATCCGGACATGGTCCTTGGAGAAGCCTTTACCAGCGTCCGCGGTCTCCCGCCCAGGTCGGCGTTGTGAAAATTGCCTATCGGGTGTACGGTGAGCGTCGGTATCCCTGACGCAGCTTTATGCCGGGAGAGGAATATCATCTCCTTGACATCCAACCCCGCCCCCTTGGCGCGTTCGTCGATGTTCTCGGCACGTATGTGCATCTCCTTCACCGACATCATGACCATGTCACCGCGGTAAAGGAAGTTGCCGTCATCCTCCCAGCCTCCGTGCGCGGTCAGCGCGTCGCGTATGTTGACTGACGCTGTGTCCTCCTCGCTGCACAGAAGGAGCTTGAACATTACCATATGTATGTAGCTATACTATATATACTGCTTTCTCTTAGGAAACTCAATGAGCAGACTGACGATATCCGACAGAGTGGTCCTCCATCTGAGCAGATACGAACTCTTGAGTGAGGATGAGTTCAATGCCGCATGGGATCTGACGCAGGACGGTATTGCTGCCTCTCTGAGGATATCCAGGGCACATTCCTCCCTTGAGCTTAAGAAACTTAAAGAAAAGGGAAAGATAACCGAATATCAAAGTCATTTCAAAGGCGGGAAGGTGAAGAGAAGGGCGTACCGTCTCACACAGACCGGGATGGAATACGCAAGACACCTGAAGGAATCCGCAGAAGAGGAGGGCATCGACATCATGCCGATGTTAGACATGAAGCGCTGCGATCCTAAGAAGCTCTGGGAATCTGTGGGCGAGGAGAACCTGGACGCCCTGGGCCTGGCCTGTATACTACGATGTTCCGTGCCTCGCACCGATCTTCCGGAGACATCAAAACCGGTCATACCGGCGGACGTCAACGGGATGACGCTGCTCTCCGACATCGTGAAAAGGAATGTCGTCTCCGTAGCCGACGAGGAACGGAGGAGAGAGTGGCACAGCGCCGCGGCCGATTATTGGCTGGACCGCGACAACGTCAGGGAACGATTGTACCATCTTGTGGGCGCCGGCAGGTCGAAGGACGCGTGCAGGCTCGTCGCCGCTGAGAAAGATATGCTTACAACGGACATCGACGGCGATCTTGTGAACATCCTCGCAAAGCTTGACGATATCCCCGAAAAATATGCGACCGAAGTACTTCCCGTAAAGATATCTGCGTCCGTGTGGTCGGGCGACCTGAAGGCAGCCGGACCCATGATCGCGTCCCTGACGGAAATGGACCGTGATATAGGTGTCTTGTATTCCGCTGACCTCGAAACGAGAAAGGGCAACCGTTCCGGGGCGCTCGATATCATACGATCGATAGATGCTGCGGACAGGTTCGAGGTCGTTCTCGGAAAAGCAGGCGTATTGGGTCGCCTCGGGATGGCGAAGGAGGCGCTGGACCTTCTGATGGACGTGAAGGAATCCCTTGTCCGTGCTGGAAGCGTCGACGGTCTGGACCGCGTGTACATACAGATGGCGGACGTGTCCGCCGCGAACGGTGATGACGATTCGTCTGTGAACTATCTTACAAAGGCGCTTGGTGTCACGAACGACATCGGACGCAGAAGGATATACCGTATGCTGGCGGTGTCTTACGGTGCAATAGGCATGACATCCAAAGCGAAGGAATGCGCCCTGAAGGCCAAATGATCGTCTAGAATATTGTGTTCTTCTTCAGGAGGTCTATGTCACTCACATACAGGTCACGTATGTCCTTTATGTTCCATTTCAGCATAGCCAGCCGCTCGAATCCGAACCCCCATGCGAGCACCGGGTGCTTCACCCCGAACGGTGCGACGACCTCCGGCCTGAATATCCCGGCGCCGCCCAGCTCCATCCATCTGCCGTTGAAGAACACTTCGACTTCGAGTGACGGTTCGGTGTACGGGAAGTACGCCGGCCTTATCCTTACCTTGTCGAATCCCATTCTGCCGTAGAACCCCTTCACCAGGGAGACGAGCATATCGAAGTCGCCCTTCTCATCCAGGATTATACCTTCTATCTGCGTGAACTCCGGGAGATGTGTCGAATCTATCGATTCGTTCCTGAATATCCTGGAAAGGGAGAACACCTTCACCGGCGGTTCCGGATGCCGGGAGATGTGCTTTATCGTGTTCACGGTAGTGTGCGTCCTGAGCAGTGCTTGTTCCGCTTTCTCACGCGACCATTCGCCGCCCCAGCCCGACGACCCTGTGCCGCCGCCTATTTCGTGTATCTCCTTCACCTTTTTGACGAGTTCATCGTCATCTATCCTTATCGTCTCCGGGGAGCTTAGATAGAAAGTGTCCTGAAGGTCCCTCGCCGGATGGTCCTGCGGTGTGAACAGTACGTCCATGTTCCAGAACGCCGGCTGAACGTATTCCTCGTCTATCTCGGTGAAGCCCATCTGCACGAATATGTTCCGTATCTCGTCCGCCAGCCTCGACAGCGGATGTTTCTTCGCGGGCGCTACGGCCGGTGCGAATGTCTGAACGTCATATTTTCGGAACTCCGTGTCCCTCCACTTACCGCTTTGGAGCATCTCGACTGTCAGCTGTGCTGCCTCCTCCTTCAGCTCGATGCCCATCGCAATTATTGCTATACCTTCGTCTGTCAGCGATACGGAGCGGTCCGTTCGTATCTTCTCCTCTATCATTCCCTGACGGCCTTTTAGATCCTTTATGACGAGCGGATCGGCGTCGCCCTCGGCGACCGGTCCGGCGGCCATCCTTTCCAGCAGCGCCTCGTCGCTCATCTTTCCGGTGAGCATCCTTTTTCCGGCGTCGGTCAGTGATATTGTTTTCAGTTCACCGCCCTTCGATATGTCTGCCAATCCTTTTCTCTTAAGCCATCCTATCGCGATCTTGTCCTCACCGCCGGGAAGGCGTTCCGCCAGTTCGGCGAGGTCCATTGTGCCGTCGCCGATCGCAGTGAGCGCCCTCCTCTCAGGAAGACCTTGCACAACAATGTCCGCATCGGTCAGAACGAACGATCTTGATATGTTCTCCTCTATTTTCGCGAGCCCTTTTGACGAGAGCCATGATGCCGCTCCCATCACCTCTACCTCCAGCTCGAATCTCCCGGCGGCGATGAGGTCCGCCGGCGAACATGCGGACATCTCGCTCAACGAGAGAAGCAGTCTCTTTTCGTTGTGGCTCAATCCGTCGCGGATCTCTTGTCTGTTCATCTTCTTCACCAATCCAGTATGACAATAAAATGATTCACCATCTGAACCCTTCGAACGTCATCTCGCCCACGACGTCCTTCGCCCTCTCCCTTTTCTCCTGATGGGATTCAAGGAATTTATTTATCTTCTCTGTCAGCGCGACCTTGCACTCTCCGCACAATATGCTTCCGCTCCTGCACTTCGACGTCAGCTCGTTCAGTTTTTCGTCGTCATCCTCGAATAAGTAGTAATTATACTTGAAAACAGCGCAGACCTCCGGGTTGCCGCCGTTCCTTCTTTGTTCGTCCACCGACACACAGCCTCCGGTGAACGCTCTGCCCACCTTCTTCTTCACCTCTTTCTGGTTGTCCGTGGTGTATATGGTGGACATGGGATCGGACGACGACATCTTGTCCGCCCCTCCCAGTCCGGGGAACATCTTGCAGTATATCTGACCTGGTTTCATGTACCCGAGACCGGGTGCCACGTCACGGCATGCTCTGAAGTGAGGGTCCTGGTCGATACCGCACGGTATAAGGCACGGAACATTACGGCCGGCCATCTCGGACGGAAGGAACGCGGGCACCGCCTGCATGGACGTGTAGAATATCGAGCCGATGTTGGTGGTGTTATCGAAACCGAAGACTGCTTTCGCCGTGGAGAGATTTATTTTTTTGGAGACCTTCAGCGCTATCGGGTACATCGTCCTGATGTTCTCCGTGTCCAATATTATCTTGGTTCTCTTCGGATCGAATCCCAGCGCGATCATGTCCAGCGCGTTCTCGTACGCCATCTTCCTGGTATCTTCGAGCGTGGCATCCTGTTTGAACAGGAACTTCTCATCGTCCGTCAGCTGGAACAGCATATCTACGCCGAACACATCCTGCACCCATTTGTTGAATATCCACGGCATCAGGTGTCCCAGATGCGTGTGGCCGGACGGCCCGCGGCCGGTGTATAGTATGAACTTATTGCCCTTGTCATACTCATCCAGTATTATATTGAGGTCCCTGTGCGAATAGAATATGCCGCGACGCAGCATCATGTGCATCTTGCCGTATCCTTCCAGCCTTGAGAGTAATTTTTCGTCGATCGGCGTCGTACCGAAACGCTTCGCCAACAGATCGTAGTCTATGTCCCCCGTCACTTCCCACGGCGTGACCTTGAAATCTCCTGCCATTTGAATATCGGACCTCATAATGAGCACCGCTTTTAAATGTCTTCCGTGACGCGCACGCAACATTCTTAATAACGTGTATGCGTTCCGTCGTTGCATGTGGAAGATACTGGGCGCCGATTCGCTCTATTTGGAGTTCGCCGACGTTTGGAAGAGACGTATAGCTGAGATCGTGTCGGAAGGGGAGAACGGCGACAGATTCAAAGAATTGATGAACGGTGCGGAGGTAATTTACATCATGAACGGTGCCACTGAGATCCATACGTTCATGGTGCAGTTACCGGAGACACTGTCGGATGATGACATACAATTTCTCGCCGACGAGATACTGAACGTTGCGAAGACCTACGGATCGCCGTTCGTCTCGCTGAACGACAACTACGAGAAATGCCAGGTCATATTCACCACCGAGACGGAACCGGAGATACTCGGTCTCGACAAGAAGGAAGGATATTCAGCCGGGGCTGTGTTCAAACCCATCCTGGACGGATGGGGAGGAGCGGGAAGACAGAACGAAACATTCATGTAAGATACAGAAGGGGCGGATGAACGCGAGGGATGCGCATGTTCAGTGATATCAAGATAGACCTTAAGCCTGTGCTGAAGGCATGGAGCATAATGTTCGGCATACTTTTCATGCCCGGAGTGTTCTCCAGGATGATATACGACCCGTCCGGGTCCCATGACGCGATCACCCAATTCTTCCTGGACGCGAACATGGCGCTGGCGCTGCTGCTGTTCATGATGGTCGCCCTCCCTGTCCTTTGGTTCCTGGAGACGTGGTTCGCCGTCATACCGTCGAAGATCCAGTGCTATGCGATGAT
>WQZJ01000069.1 GCA_009780795.1 Methanomassiliicoccaceae archaeon | reverse complement strand
CATCCCTGTGACATCTGGTTATGCATGCTGTGACTCCTGTCCGAGAATCTCGTGCCTATCGCTATGACGAGGTCGGCCTCCTTCAGCGCGTTGAGCGTGCACATCTTCCCGTGCATGCCCATCGAACCGAACGACAGCGGATGGTCGCACGGTATCGTGCCGAGGCCCATCAGCGGCATTATCACCGGCGCCCGTATCAGTTCCGCCAGTTGCATCAGCTCCGCGGACGAGTTCGACGATATCACGCCTCCTCCCGCGATTATCAGCGGACGCTGTGCCTTTCCGATCAGACCGAGCGCGTACGGGAGATTCGAAAGGTCCTCCCGCACATCTATCGGATCGAACCTCCTGCTGAGCAGTGACTCGTCTATCTCTGAGTTCATCGCGTCCACCGGAAGGTCGATGTGCACCGGCCCCTGTCTTCCGCCGAGCGCGATGTTCCATCCTCTGGACACCGCCTCAGGCAGCATCTGCAGGTCGAGCACCCTGTAATTGTATTTCGTGACCGGCATCATGAGGCTGAACGCATCGACCTCCTGGAACGCCCCCATGCCGAGGACGCGGGTGGACACCTGACCGGTGAGCACTATCATCGGCACGGAATCGGCGAACGCGGTCGCCACTCCTGTCACGAGGTTCGTCGCGCCCGGCCCGGACGTCGCCAGACATACGCCCGGCGTACCGGAGGCGCGCGAGTAACCGTCGGCCATGTGCGCCGCGCACTGTTCGTGCCTTACAAGGACGTGCCTTACCGTCGAGTTGAGTATCTCGTCGAATATCGGGATCACCTGACCTCCGGGATATCCGAACATCGTCTCCACCCCTTTGTCCTCCAGCATCTTCAGCAGCGCTCTAGACCCTTTCATGCGGTTTCCTTCCGTTTTTATGGGACTTGAAAGCTAATAGTTATTTAATAGGATTTCCTTGATGTGTCGGAATGTCCGCATGGTCATAGTATTCGATGAAAAGGTCCTTGACCACGAGCAGTGGGAAGGTCACCCCGAATCCCCCTTCAGGATAAAGACGCTCAAGAAGAAGCTGATGAACGAGGGGCTGTGGAACGATGTCATACCTCCGAGGATGATAACGGACGACCACGTTCTGAAGGTGCACACCGAGAGGCATCTAGAACGCCTCAAGACAGGGGGGAACATGTATATCGACCCGGACACCCTGCTTATGGACAAGACCTATGAGTTTGCGATGATGGCGGCATCGATCGCCGCCACCGCCGTGCGTCTCGCCAGTGAGGGCATGCCGTCCCTGGCGGTCACCCGCCCTCCGGGACACCATGCGGGCAAGGACACCATGGGCGGCTTCTGCTACCTGAACAATGTGTCCATAGCCGTCGAGGCGCTCGGACTCAGGACCGCGATCGTGGACCTGGATGTTCATCACGGCAACGGGACGGAGGAGATATTCTACGGCCGCTCGGACATACTATTCATAGACTTCCACCAGGCCGGCCTGTACACCGGCACAGGGGCCATGGAGGATATCGGGGACGGCGAAGGGGAACGGTACACCGTGAACATCCCCATACCCATGGCATCGGGGAACCAGGTCTACAAGAAGGCCATGGACGAGATCGCCATCCCCATACTGAGGGAGTTCAAACCGGACCTCATCGTCGTGTCGCTCGGCGTGGATGCACATTACTGTAATCCAAATTCGCATATGAACCTGAACACGAACGGTTACATCGACCTCTGCAGGTCCCTCATCGATGAGAGCAACGGAAAGATAGCTTTCATCCTTGAAGGCGGATATCATCTGCGCTCGACCGCGGAGGTGGTCGCCGGCGTGATGGCGGTGCTGAACGGCACCGAGATACAGGCGGAGTACAACGAGGAGAGGTTCGAGAACATCAAGGGGTCGGCAGAGATAGACAAGCTCAGGGAACACCTCGGAAAGTACTGGAACCTCGACGGTCACGACTAATTGTGCCCATCCGGCGAAAGCAAACCTTATCTTATCCTCGCACATACACGAGACTGTGATAACTTGACTGTCAAGGTCGGCATAAACGGATACGGGACCATCGGAAAGAGGGCCGCTGAGGCGATTAACAAACAAGATGATATGAAAGTGGTCGGCGTCACGAAGACTAGACCGACGTACGAGGCGTCCGTCGCCGTTGAGCTGGGATTACCGTTGTACGTACCCGAGACGTCCGCGGATGATTTCAAGAAGGCAGGGATCAAGGTCGCCGGTACGATAAAGGACATGTACAAGAAGGTCGACATCATTGTGGACTGCACTCCCGGCGATGTCGCCGAGGAGTACAAGAAGGAATATGCGGAGGCGGGCGTCAAAGGCATATTCCAGGGCGGGGAGGACCACAGTCTGACCGGGATCTCGTTCAACGCATCCGCCAACTACAAGGAGTCGTGGGGTGCTCAGTTCTCGCGCGTGGTCTCGTGCAACACCACCGGGCTGATAAGGACGCTGTACCCGCTCGACAGGAAGTTCAAGATACAGAGCGTGTTCGCGACGCTCATCAGAAGGGGTGCCGACCCGAACAACAGCAAGAGCGGTCCGATAAACGCCGTGGAACCGTCGCTGAAGATACCGACGCACCACGGACCGGACGTTCAGAGCATAATGCCGTGGCTGAACATACAGACGATGGCGGTCAAGGTGCCGACGACGATAATGCATCTTCACACCGTCACGGTGAAACTGGGGGCGGAAACGACCACCGAGGAGATCATAGAGCTGTGGAAGGAGGCCCCGCGGGTCAGGCTCGTGAGCGGGAAGAGCGGGATAAAATCATCAGCGCAGATAATGGAGCTGGCGAGGGACCTCGGGAGGCCGAGAGGGGACATGTACGAGATCGCAGTGTGGGAGGATGGTGTGAAGGTGGTCGGCGATACGCTGTACTTCTATCAGGCGGTCCACCAGGAGAGCGATGTCATCCCGGAGATAATAGACTGCATAAGGTCCATGTGCAAGATAGAGGAGGACGCCTCCGTGTCCATGCGCAAGACGGACAGGTCGATGGGCATCTGAGGAATCGCGATGAAGGATTTCCACACCATGGAGGATTTCAACTTCAAGGACAAGACCGTGCTGCTGAGAGCGGATATCAACTGTCCTCTGGACAAGAAGACGCTGGAGATCGTGAACGACTCCAGGGTCAGAAGGATCGTCCCGACCGTGCGCGAACTCATGGGAAAGAGGGCCAAGGTCGTGATACTGGCACATCAAAGCAGGAAGGGAAAGTGGGACTTCATATCCATGGAACAGCACTCAAAGAGGCTCGCGAGACATCTGAATCATCCGGTAAGGTATATCGACGACATCATGGGGGACGCTGCCAAGGAGGGCATACGGTCGCTCGGACCGGGGGAGGTGCTGCTGCTGGGCAACGTCAGGTCGCTTGACTCAGAGACGGCGAAGCTTGACATGAAAGGTCATGCCGCATCCGACCTCGTCACCGCGCTTGCGCCGCTGATCGATTACTACGTATGCGACGCGTTCGGCGCCGCCCACCGGTCGCAGTGCTCGATCGTCGGGTTCCCGATGAAAGTGCCGTCAGCGTCCGGCAGACTGATGGCAAAGGAGATATTTGCGCTGAAGGCGATATTCGACGAACCGCGGAGACCTTCGGTCTTCGTGCTGGGGGGTGCGAAGTTCGGGGACATACCGCCGATGCTGGACCACGTCCTCGGCTCCGGGGCCGCGGACACGGTCATATTGACAGGGCTCGCCGGGAATGCGTTCCTCTACGCAAGGGGAGTGAACATAGGCGACACCAGCCTGGATGCTCTGAAGGAGGAGATGACCCCTGAGAACATCGAGGCCGCCAGGGAGATGCTGACGAAATACAGCAGGAACATACTCCTGCCGACGGACGTGGCCGTCGAGAGGGACGGGGTGAGAACGAACGTTCTCATAGGCGACCTCCCGTCGCCGGAGGCGGCGCTGGATATAGGGCTGGACTCGATAGAGAAGTTCAAGAAGGTCCTGGAACTGTCACGGACATCATTCATGACAGGTCCCGCAGGCCTGTACGAGAAGGAGGGCTTCGGCATGGGAACAAGGGAACTGATGGCGGCGATGATAGAGAGCAAGGGTCAGTCGGTGATAGGCGGCGGCCACACGATAAGTGCCGCCGACAAATTCGATATGACGGATGGTTTCTCATACGTGAGCACCGCGGGCGGGGCGCTGGAGGAATTCCTTCTCGGAAGGGAGCTTCCGGCGGTGGAGGCCTTGCGGTATTCGTTCGGAAAATTCTGATGATATGACAGGACCGTTCGGAACATGTTCGTCAAAATAGGCATGCAAGCGACCATGTGGATTAGATCTGTGCGCGTGATGCCCTTATTCTGCGGTATTGGAATGTTTTAAATATATTCATATAATGGATGCGAACGATAACATGGGCGACAATGAACCGCTGGAGAGTCCGGAAGAGGATGTTTCGCGCGTACGTCTTCCGAACATAAAGGAAGGGGAGATGTTCGGCATAGCGGATCAGCTGCTCGGAGCATCGAAGATCAAAGTGATGTGCGAGGACGGCGTATCCAGGATGGGTCGCATCCCCGGGAAGATAAAAAAGAGGATGTGGATACGCGAAGGCGACCTCCTGATAATATCGCTGTGGGATTTCCAACCTGACAAATGCGACGTGAGGTTCCGTTACACCAAGACACAGGCTGTGAACCTCAGCAAACGGGGAAAGGTACCGAAGAACCTTGACATATTCTGAGTGCGCAAATGTCATACGACGAGATGTATTCCTACCTGGAGGCGCGTGTCGACGCGCTCAAAACGAACAAGACGGGAGACGAACGTCAGACCGTCGACGAGGTTTTCGACAGACAGACGTTGATGGCGATATATGACCTCATGACCGGCGGTATCTTAGATTCCGTCAAGTTCCCGATATCTACGGGTAAGGAAGGTAACGTTTTCTATGCGGAGGAAGAGGACGGGGAGCCTCTGGCACTGAAGATATTCAGGACGTCCACGTCCACTTTCAAAAGGGTCGGCAGATACATAGAGGGCGACCCTCGGTTCAAAGGACTGTCAGGCAACAGAAGGAAGATGATCTACGCCTGGACGAACAAGGAGTACCGCAACCTGCAGAGATACTGCGAAGCGGGACTACCGGTACCGGAACCGGTGGCGTTCAACAAGAACTGCCTTGCGATGGAATACATAGGCGACGAGACCGGACCTGCGCCCCAGCTGAAGGATGTTTTCCTGGAGGACCCGGACGACATCTATGATGAGGTGATATCGTTCATAATAGACGGCTGGCAGGTGGCGCATCTGGTACACGGCGATATGAGCGAATACAACATCCTGATGATGGACGGGGACCCGATACTCATAGACTGCGGGCAGGCGATGACATCCGATCACTTCAACGCCAAGGAGCTTCTGCTCAGGGACATAGAGAACGTGAACCGTTTCTTCAAGAACCGCGGCGCCGACATCATAAGCAAGGATATCATAATGGAAGAGACCCTCAAAGGATCATCCGATGATGATGACGAAGAGGATGATGATTACGACGACGAGGAATACGACGAATGCGAGGAGGATGATGTCGAATGAGGTCCGTCAGAATACCGAGCGACCGTGTCGGCATCGTGATAGGGAATAAGGGCGCGACGAAGAGGATGCTCATCAAAAGGACGGGCGTGAAGATAGATGTGAGCACCGAAGGCGATGTGACGATATACGACGACAACGCCAAGGACCCACTCATGGCGCTGAAGCTCATGGATGTCATAAAGGCCATGGGTCGCGGTTTCTCGCCGGAGCGCGCGATGAAGCTGTTCGACTACGATGACGAATACCTTGAGGTGATCGATCTGAAGGAGTTCGTCGGCGGCCGTTCTAATCAGTTGGCGAGGATACGCGGCAGGATAATAGGTCGCGAAGGAAAGACCAGAGGACTTATAGAGGACCTCACGGGAGTGAGCATGTCCGTCTACGGGAACACCGTCGCCATAATCGGATCGTCGGTGAGCCTTCCGGTGGCGCTGCAAGCGATAGAGATGCTGCT
>WQZJ01000068.1 GCA_009780795.1 Methanomassiliicoccaceae archaeon | reverse complement strand
GGCGCACCCTTCGTGTACTCATCCGGAACGACGACGATGACGGTAGAGGACGGAGCACTCGTTGCGTTCTACGCATCCGAGGGCACAGGGCACACGTTCTCCAGATGGGTCGGCACGGTCAACAGCACAGAGCTGTCTATACCTGCGGCCGCCATGACGGCGAACATCGCGGTCAACGCGATATTCATCCTCTCATCGGCGTCGAACACGATAACGCTGGAGATCATAGGTAACGGTACCGTGACGGTGACGATAGACGGCCAGGCGTTCACATACACCTCTGACGCCGTGATGACCGTTGAGAGCGGGATCACAGCGGCGTTCTCGGCAGCGGGAGGATACGAGCACTGGTTCTACACCTGGACGAATGACCTCGCGGGCCACCTGCCCGCCAGTCTGCTCATAGACGGCGATAAGGTCGTCGGAGCTAAGTTCAGTGCCGACAGTGCACCGTCTGATGTGCTGAAATCCCTGTCGCCGAAGGGCGGCAAGATACTGTGGTCCTCCGACGGCATAACGTACGTGGAGCTCCCGCCCGAACTGAAGGTGCCCGTCGGTGAGACGGTCTATCTGAAGGCAGTACCTGACGAGGGAATGAAGCTCTCCAAGTGGCTGGGCAGCCTTTCCGGCTCGGACCTCGATATATCGTTCGTCATGCCCGACCACCCGATGAACATCGATGCGCTGTTCATCCTGGACATAGTGAAGGACCTCGCGGCAGCGGGATTGTTGCTGGTGACAGCGGTATCCCTCATACTGATCGGCGGAGGCCTCTGGTACGCCATGTCGAGGAAAGATGAAGGAGAAGAGCAGTAGACGTGTGTGAACGGACAGGGATACGTCCCTGTCCCCTTTAGACCGAAACGGGAGGGACACCCTCCCTTCTTTCATTTTCTCATTTATTTATGAGGACGTTCACAATAGCCAGTATACCGATGTACGTCGCTTTGGGAGCGGCGTGACGCTTATATCGTCCAATACGCTGTCGGTACCGTGGACTCCATCGAGATCATCCCAGGAGTAAGAGTATCCAACGAAAGGTGTCTCATCCTCGACGACGGACCGACCGTAGTCATAGGCGATCTTCACCTGGGGTACGAGAAAGCGCTCGAGAACGAAGGCATATACCTGCCGAGGGTGAACACCGCGTCCATCAAAGATTCGCTGAACCGCATCATATGCAGGTACGAGCCCAAGAGGATGGTCCTGCTGGGCGATATCAAACATGATTTCGCTAGAGCTCCGTACGAATGCCGTCTGGAGGTGACCAAGGTCATAACCATGCTGACCGCCGCTGCCGATGTCGTTCTGGTGAAGGGGAACCACGACAATTTCCTGGAGAACATAATATCGGACATAGGGATGGAGGCGTTCGATCGTGTCGACGTCGCCGGGTTCCGGATGGAGCACGGTCATGTAGACTCAGGTACGCGCCCCGTGGTGATCGCGCATGAGCACCCGTCCGTCAGGATATCCGACGGCATGAGCGGTAACATCAAGCTTCAGTGCTTCCTTCACGCCGAGGAGGACGGGATCATAGTGATACCTCCGTTCAGTCCGTTCTCGTCGGGAACGGACCTCTCGGAGGAGCAGTTCATGTCCCCCGCATGCAGGTCCGCGGACATGAAAAGGGCGATCGTTTACGGCGTTTCCGACATAGGGATGCTCAAATTGGGAGCTTTGGGAGATATCAGGGATCCGGAACCTTGAGCTTCCCGAACAGGGAATATATATAATTTATACCTGCACCGTCCGTTGACATCCAATTCGCGTCTATCTAAGAATATAAGGGTCACAATGGTTAACTGGATGTTACAATGGTTAAGGATAGCTTTTTATAAGTGTTAAGTGTACCCTTGAAAATAATCAAATGGATATAACATCCATCCATAAAAGCCTTTATTTACGCATTTTTGAATACGAAGTCCAACATCTCACGTTAATGAGTAGATGGAGGAAATAATATGAGCGCAGAACTTGACGCACTTATCAACATAGTCATCAGCGGTAAGATCAAAGAGGCAAAGGATGCCACCCAGAAATGTCTGGACGCCGGCATAGAGGCAAAAGTGATTATCTTCGAGGGACTTTCCAAGGCAATGGCCGTCGTCGGTGAGAAATACGCTGCAAAGCAGTACTTCCTGCCGCAGGTTCTCCTGTCCGCGAACACCCTATACCAGGGACTGAACCTCGTGCTCCCGCTCCTGAAGGGCAAGGGAGGATCCAAGGGATCCGTCGTTCTGGGAGTCGTTGAGGGAGATGTCCACGACATCGGAAAGAACATCGTGAAAGCAATGCTCACCGGTCTCGGACTGAACGTCATCGACCTGGGCAAGGACGTACCGATAAAGAACTTCATCGACGAGGCGAAGAAGAACAAGGCGCAGATCATAGCGGAATCCACGCTCATGACCCCGACGCTCGAGGGAATGAAAGAGACCGTGAAGGTCCTCAAGGAAGAGGGCATGGCCGGCAAGACGTTCCTCATGATCGGAGGCGGCGCCACGTCCCAGGAGTTCGCAACCCAGATCGGTGCGGACGGATGGTCCTACGACGCTGTCGAGGCGACGAGGGTCGCACAGAAATTCCTGTGATCGTGAAGTTCACTCAGTGAATGAGAAACCCCTTACCTTTCTTCATTTATTCTCTTTTTGCGTGTGTTTTGGACCGAAAGTTATACGGTATGTTGTTTAAATAGTTATACGGTATACTCATGCATATGGTACAAAGGTCCGAGTTCGACGAATGGGTGATAGACTGGATAACTTCCGAGAAGTCAAAAGGAAGGAAATGTTTCGACGTGAAAAGGTCCGGTAACTCCTATTACGTGTACTATCAGACGACACGGTACAACTCGGAACTGAAGAAGCGCGAGAAGGTCAGCGGCTATCTCGGGAAATTGGTCCAAGGGATAGGGTTGGTGGAACCGGACCGTCCGGACGAATCCCCGAAGGATGAGATATCCGTTGCCCGATACGGATTGGGCGTCGACACCGGCGGTACGTTCACGGACGCTGTGATAATCGATCTTGACGATAACTCGGTGGTCGCCAAACAGAAATCCCCGACCACTCACCGTAACCTGTCGATGGGGCTGCACGCGTCCGTCGACGCTGTGTTCGATGCCTGTGAGATAAGGCCTGAGGATATCTCGCTGGTCGGTAT
This sequence comes from Methanomassiliicoccaceae archaeon, assembly GCA_009780795.1. Taxonomy (GTDB): domain Archaea; phylum Thermoplasmatota; class Thermoplasmata; order Methanomassiliicoccales; family Methanomethylophilaceae; genus Methanomicula. The sequence goes on along the minus strand of WQZJ01000068.1, from coordinate 2,944 downwards.
ATCCACCACACTCGCCACCAACTCCATACTGGAGAGCAAAGGAGGCAACGTAGGTCTGATACTGATAGGCTGGGACCCCATGGGCCCGGTGCATTTCGGCGAGAAGCACCAGGCGTTCGTAAGGGGCGGGTTCGACTGCAGGGGACGCGCGCTGGAACACCTCGACGAGGACGAGGTCCGCGCTGCCGTGAGGAAGGTGAGCAAGGGCGTCGACGCAATAGCGATATCAGGATTATTTTCCACGATGAACACGTCCCAGGAGAAGAAGGTCAAGGAGATCGCCATGGAGATGGCCGGTCTTCCGACGGTGGCCGGTCACGAGCTTTCCGGAACTCTCGGCATAGATATAAGGACGGAGACCACGGTGCTCAACGCCAGACTGATACCCGCGGTGAGCAAGTTCTTCGACGATGTGAGACGAACATTCGAGTCCAAGGGCATAAAGGCACCGATAATGGCGTACAAGGGTGACGGGTCCGTCATGGACCTGGAGCAGGCGAAGATGTACCCGGTGGAGACCATACTATCCGGCCCGGCGGCCAGTGCCGTGGGCGGTGCGACGCTCTCCGGGCTGTCGGACAGCGTGATCATCGACATCGGCGGGACGTCCACCGACATCGCGGTGATGGACGAAGGTTTTCCGATGATACAGGAGGAGGGCGCCAACGTCGGGAAATGGAGGACCCGTGTCAAGGCCGTGGACATGTACACGGTGGCACTGGGCGGAGACTCTCGGATAACGCTGAAGGAGTCCAAGTTCACGATAGGCCCGGACAGGGTGACGCCGCTGGCGGTGCTCACATCCCGTTATCCGGAGATCGCGGCCAGGATAATGTACGACGATCTGATAGACTACTACATAGCGGACGATGATGCCGATGTGTCGCAGATGACCGAAAAAGAATTGAGGGTGTACAACGGAATGAAGGGCAACGGACCGATGACCTCGCTGGCGGTGCGTGATGCCGCCGACGGTCTTTGGGTGATCTCCGATGAATTGGCGGCGCTCACCAGGAAAGGGTACATAGAGGCGTCGTCGCTCACTCCGACCGATGTGATGATATTCTTGAGGAAGTTCGATCTGGGCGACCGCGCCGGTGCGGACGCGGGGGTGCACGCGATCGCCGAGAAGTTAGGGATGACGGACCGTCAGGCAGCCTCGGCAATGTTCGAAGAAATCAAAATGAAGATATCCGAGGCGCTGATGACGAAGATGCTCGACGATGAGATCGACGGATGGCAATACTCCGGTTCGTCGGTGCTGACGAGGAAGATGACCTCCCTGAAGAGAGGGAAGACGTTGGACCTGCTTCCGAAACTGAGATGCCCGATAGTGGGTGTAGGCGCGCCCGCGGAGGTATTGATGCATGATATGGGCGAAAGATTCGGAACGTCCGTCGTATTCCCGGAGCATTTCGATGTGTGCAATGCGGTGGGCGCTGTCACGAGTAAGGTCTCGGAATCACTGACCGCAACGGTGGCGCCTACGCTGGACTACAGGTTCTCAGCTTCCGTTCCATTCATAGGGATGCTGTACTACGACAGGTTCGAGGCGGCCGTCCAGGCAGCTGTTCGAAGTCTGACCGCATACCTCACGGAGAAGGTGAAACGCTCCGGTGCGGTGAACATAAGGTCCGTGAACCGTCAGAACATTCACTTCTCGACAGAGGGCGCGTACGGCAACTGGGACGAGGAGGCGATAGCCAGGACCATAAACTTCGCCGAGGTCACGGTGCGCGTAACGGGTGATCCGAAGACGCAGTGATGCCGTCAGCGGATGAATGGCTGTTAATACGGCAGCCCCCTTCTTCGTTAAAAGAAGAGTGCGTTTATATTAAATAAGTTGATTTCATTGACATGCTCAAGGAGATATAATTATGGCAATGACTCCAAGAGAAAGAGTACTCGCAGCATTGAGAAAAGAGAAGCTCGACAGGCCGCCGGTGGCGGTTTTCACGCAGAGCGCGACCATCGGTCAGATGGAGAAACTCGGCGTGTTCTGGCCCGAGGCACACTCAAACCCGCAGGCGATGGCAAAGCTCGGTGCCGGACAGGCCGATATCCTCGGCTTCGAGGCAGTAAGGGCGCCGTTCTGCCTGACCGCGGAAGCGGAGAGGCTGGGCTGCACCGTCGACCCCGGAAAGCAGGACAGGACGCCGATGCTCAAGAAGCACCCCTTCAAGTTCGACCCGATGATGGGCGAATACGACGCACCTGACCTCATGTCCCCGGAAGAGTTCCTGAGCTCAGGAAGACCGGCGGCAGTTCTGGAGGGAATAAAACTCCTGACGGAGCAGAAGGGCAAAGAGTATGCGGTAGTAGCCGGTAACACCGGACCGTTCACGCTCGCAGGCCACCTGGTAAGCACAGAGAACCTCGTCTTCGGTATCATGATGGCACCGGAAGAGGTGGAGAAATGGGTCAAAGCGGTCAACCCGTTATGCAAAGCGTACACCCAGGCGCTCTCAGACGCAGGCGCTGACGTCATCCAGATGTCCGAGCCCTCGGCGTCCACCGACCTGCTCTCGCCGGACATGTTCGACGATTTCGCAGGTTGCTACCTGAAGGAGTGTCTCGCATCCGTCAAGGACGCATCGTCGATCCTTCACATCTGCGGTAACACGACACCCATCATCAACAACATGATCGCGACCGGTGTGACCGGTCTCTCGATCGAGGAGAAGGTGGACCCGAAGGAGGCCGTCAAGCTGGTAGGCAAGAGGGTCGCTCTCATCGGTAACGTCGGATGCGTCAACCCGCTGCTCATGGGAACCCCCGAGGACTGCTTCAAGCACGGTGTGGCCGTCAGGGAAGCCGGCTTCGATGTTGTCGCTCCGGGTTGCGGACTGTCCGCCCTGATCAAGAACGAGAACCTCATGGCGCTCGTGAAAGCGGTCAAAGGTTAAACTTCCTGACCAAACCCTTTACCTTAAACTCATTTTAT
>WQZJ01000067.1 GCA_009780795.1 Methanomassiliicoccaceae archaeon | reverse complement strand
TCGTTGAAAAGAGTTATGAAGGACAGATGGAACAGCGGATATATCGTCGTCGCTTCCGTATTCACCTCAAGCATCCTATCCAGGTCCCTCAACGCCGTACCTAAATGTTCGACATAGGCCCTTCCTTCGAAATACGTGAGACCGGCGATACGTTCGCTTTCCATGTTGCGGACGGACCGTTCGATCGCACGAAGTGTATCTAAATTCCACGCGTCCGCGTAGATCAGTACATCCGTCGTGTCTGTTGTAGCTGAAAAGTTATCGTCAAGATATCGAAGCGTCTCGGACGCATCGGTCCCTTCCGGTATGAAGTCGTACATGTTGAACGAGTACGAGAGGTTGGTCGCGCTGTATCCGAACAGCACTATCACCAGCGCGACCGTCCCGAGCACCGCGGCCGGGCGCTTGGCCGCCATCCTGCCACCGATGCCCGATATCCTTCCGAGCGCATCGTTCTTCGCGGCGTCCGTCTTTTTATTGTGTTTGAACTCCTTGCCCTTTTTCTCCTCATGTCGTCCCCTCAAGGTCTGTGTCGGCGGGACGAGGAGCAGCATCACCAGGAACGCGCATACGATACCGATGGCGCACATGAGACCGAAGTCCGCGAGCGCGGACATCGCCGATGTCAGGTACGAAAGGAACGCTATCGCCGTCGTCACGGTGGCGAGCGTCAGCGCCTCTCCGACGGAACCCATCGTCCTTCCGATGGCTTCCCCGGCGTTCGCACCGAGCTGTCTCTCTTCTCTATACCTGAACACAAGGTGCAGACTGTAGTCTATGCCCAGCGCCATGATCAGTATCGGTACGGCGATGGCGATCGTCGTTATCTCTATCCCGAGCAGCGTGGACGCCCCGAACGTCCATATGACCGCGGTCAGAAGTCCCAAAAGACCTATGAGCGTGTCGGCAACGTCGCGGTATATCAGGAAGAGAAGCGCAATGATCACGGCGATAGCGATCGGAAGGAGCGTCGTTATATCCCGCTGCGCCAGGGTGCCGATGTCGTTCACCGTCGTCGCAAACCCGGCGGCCTTCACCGAAAGGCCGTGATCTCTCTCCATGGAGAACGTCCGGGCCTCGTGTATAACGTCGCGCTCGAGGCCGAGCAACCCGTTCTGTATATGGATCAGATCGGACTCGATGACCACGACCGTCACCATACATCCCTTGGCGGACATCTCCGCCGGGGACGCGATCGAATGCTCCGTCGACAGGAACGCCGTCAGCTTCATACCGTCGAAGCCTGCGTTGAACACCGCGTACGCCGCCGCCTTTATGTCCTCTGTTGACACGGTGTCCATCAGAAGGATCAGATCATCGTAATAAGCGACCATATCGATGCTCGGATCCTCCGCCGGCGACTGGATGCCGGTAATGGCCTTGGCAACGGCCGATACCGGACTGTATATCCTGAACAGCGAAAGGTCCGTGTACGAATTTCCGTCGACACCGGAGCTGTCCGTGAACCTCATGGCGGCCAGCGAACGTTCATACTCAAGGATGCTGATGAACGCGGCCTTCTCGAATATGTTCCCGCCGGCGCCTGTGTCTATAAGACTCACCACAGGCACCGTTGCGGTGAATGATTCCGTTATGACATCGGCCGCTCTCGTTATGTCGTTGTCAGGCTGAAAGCTGTTCTGGTCCATATCGAATGACGGAGGGTTCACTGCGATGATGCCGAGCGATGCCACCGTTACGATCATAAGCACGATCAGAGGGACCGCGGGGCGTTTGACCATGCGATCGCCCACTCTTTTCATAAACCTCATACTTTCACCGGCGATGAGACAAGATAGAAATTTCCGCCGACGTATATTACATTAACCTATGTTTACGAATCGTCGCCTTCCTTGGTGAAATGATATCCCTTGTGACTGCCCTCAAAGTTGTTATGAAGGGCATTACGGTCATATCGCCACGAACATGTCAATAAGTGAGTGCATCGTGAGCAACCAAAGAGGATCGCGCGGGACCGCATGCACGTTACGAGGAACTACTTTCGGTCACCCCCGGGAATGCTTTATCTATCATGGGAAACATCCGTTCAAAGACAACGGCGGCGAGAGCCGCGGAGGTCGATGTGAAATGAACGAGAAGGAACTTACACCCCATATTGAAGAACTGAAAAGGGTGATCGGAGAAAGCGTGGACGAAGAACAGATAAGAGAGGAGCTCAACACGTACACCAACGTGTACCATGTTTCCATAGATGCCGCCAAAAAGGGCATCCTCAGGAAATACGGTAAAGAGGAATCGATGTTCACATCCGCTGCATCGATCACCAAGAAGATAGACGAAATGACCGGCGATGAGAAGACGGTCGATCTCGTAGCGAGGGTCGTTTTCATAGAGGAAAAGCAGATAGTCGCCCGCGGTGCCCCCAAGACCGTGTTCTCCGGGATACTCGGCGACGAGACGGGAACGGCATCGTTCACCGTCTGGGACGTAGGGAAGTTCGACCTTGTGAAGGGCGAGACCTATGTTCTCAAGAACGCATACACGAAGAAGTGGAACGACCGCCTTCAGATCAATTTCGGGGAGCGCAGCACCGCTGAGCTCTCTCAGACACCGATACAGGTCCCGGAGCGTACGATCTCATACTCATCCGATGTGAAGATATCCGATCTCAGGGAGGGTATCGGCAACGTTACCGTGACGGGGAAGATACTTTCCGTCGAGCCTAAAGAGATAACCGTCAAGGATGAGAAGAGGATCGTGTTCACGGGCAACATAGCCGATGAGACGGGAAAGGTGCAGTTCACCGCATGGAAGGACCTTGACCTGAAGAATGACGAAACTGTATGTGTGAAGAACGCATACGTACGTGCGCACAGGGGCATCCCGCAGCTGAACTTCGGGGACCTGTGCGAGATAAGCCGCGTCGATTCCGTGATACCGGATGTTCAGAGCGGTGTGAGCAAAAGGAACATCTCCGACCTCATGAGGACCGGCGGGGGGCTTGACGTCATGGTGTCCGGCGCCGTCGTCGACGTGAGGGCGGGCAGCGGTCTCATCAGAAGATGTCCGGAATGCAACCGTTCCGTTGTAGGAGAGGAGTGCACCGCCCACGGAAAGGTGGAAGTGATACAGGACCTGAGGATGAAGATCGTGATAGACGACGGCACGGGGGCACTGACGGCCGTTGTCAACAGAGAATACACAGAAAAGCTTACCGGCATCACACTGGAAATGGCTGTCGCGATCGCTAAGGAGAAAGGCGACCAGGATGCCGTGCTCAGGGCGATGGACGAGAAGGTGCTGATAATGAACGTCTCCGCCGTCGGGAACGTACTCAGCGACGACTACGGACCGATGATGATCGTCCGCAGCATCGAACCGGAGACGAAGGATGTCGAGAAAGAGGCGGCAGACCTCATGGAAAAGGTGGAGGGATCGCTTTGATACTCAGGGAGACCGCGTGGAGGGTCTTTGCAGGAGAGCTCAACTCATCCTCCCTTGAGAGGAAGGGCGAGGAGGAGAAATCTCCTACATATCTGATCACTCCGCTTGGCACCAAATTGAACCGCGTGCTCATTGCTGGTGTGCTCTTGGAGAAACAGAACATCGGCAGCGACGAGGAACCGCTGTGGAAAGCTCGCGTGGAGGATGTCTCCGGGAGCTATTTCATCAATGTCGGAAGGTATCAGCCGGAGGCAGCGGCCGCCATGGCGTCGCTTGAGACGCCCTCGTTCGTCGCCATCGTCGGCAAGATACGGACGTACAGACCGGACGAGACGAAAATGTACGTCTCGATAAGACCGGAGAGGATAGTGCGCATAGATGCCGCGACCAGGCAACGTCTGGTCCTGGAGACGGCCCAGTGCACATGGAGGCGTCTGAACAACATGAGAACTGCGTTGTCCGTGCCGGAGGCCACGGCGGATGAGCTCGCTGAGAAGGGCATGACGAGAGACGAGGCTGACGGTATCACTGAGGCGATCGCCTTCTATGAGACGCCGGACTCGTCCCGTTACCTCAAACTGATACAGAGCTCGCTGAGGATGCTGCTCCCCGGAAGGGATGTTGACCTCGGTCTGCCGGAGGACGTGTCCGATATGCCGGATGAGATCGTGATGGACGAAAGCAGCGCAGCGGACATAGACAAGGAGGACCTTGTCCTGAACCTTCTCGGCGAACTCGACATGGACGGCCGCGGAGGACCGATGGACGAGCTCATCCGACGTGCCGCGTCGGAGGGCATCTCCGGCACAGAACTGGAGGAGATCACGAACTCACTCATGGACAAGGGTCTTGTATATGAGCCGGTTCTCGGACGCCTGAAACGTATTTGAAGAAAAATAACGGCGGCGTGAGCCGCCTTTTCATTTCCTACATATCTGTTCTGTACAGTGAGTATCACTACATGTGTTCATGGGGTGCGCACACGCATACGTACGAAAAACGACTCAAAAAAACAGGGTCGAAAGGCAGTCTACTCAAAAAGTTCACCTTCCGATGTTGTTAAATCAGAGTTAATATGATACGGTTGCGAGAGAGAGGCACACAGTGAAGGCGTATTAGACGCATCTTTAGACGATATCTAGAGACATATTATCGATCCGGACCTGATCTATCTTCTCATTTACAGCAATGGATGTTCGCATCATGAATAAAAGTAAGTTGATAACGGTAACGGTCGCCGTCGCAATGATCTTTGCGGCGACGCTGGCATTGATCCCGATGTCAGGTGATACCGAAGTGGGAGAGAGTGACCATCTGGGGGTTCACGGGGGCTTCATAGTTCCCGTTGATCCGGGAAGAGACGTTCTGCTTCTTGGCGAAGGATATATTCCGATATCGAACGTCAATGAGCTCAACACCATCGTCAGAGGGGATCTGACAGGTAATTACTTCCTGACCAATGACATAGTCTTCGACGGTTCGGATAACCTCAACGGCGGGATAGACATCAATATGAATGTCACATTCACCGCAGGTACTCTGAAAGTGGAGATCGTGGACACGGCCGAGGGGGCATGGACGGACATCAAATCATACCGTGTGGAGTTCGGAGGTAACTCGAGCTCGACCCTATCTACAGGTATCGTAGAGTTCGCAGGCGTATCGAACACGAAGGAGGTACTCCTCGTAGGTGGCCTGATATCTTCCGGGTCGTTCGTCGATGAGCCGTTCGCATATTTCATGGAGATAGACACATCCGTCTTCACAAGCGAAACGGTCACATTCGACAGCAACGGTAATTTCACGCCGATAGACGGCCCCTTCACGGGAACGTTCGACGGCAACGGATTCGTGATCAAGGGAATGGTCACCGCAATATACAATCCGCATACCAGCGGAACATACGGAGGTCTGTTCAACCAGCTCGGCGCCGGTGCCGCTGTAAGGAATCTCGGCATCGAGGCGGGTTCATCCCTCGTATCGCCCAGTAGCTACTCGATGAATGTAGGCGGCATGATCGGAAGCGTTAACGCAGGCAGCGGGCAGGTCATGATAGAGAACTGTTACAACGCCAGTGACACCATAGGTGGTGCGGGTGTAGGCGGTATAGTGTCAACCCTTTCGGCGTTCAACGGAGAGGTCATCATCAGGGACTGCCACAACGCCGGCAACGTCAAAGGTTACACGAACTACAGCACGAGTGCGGCAGGTATAGTCGGAAGTGTAGGACTAAGCAACTGGGGACTTTTGACCATCGAGAACTGTTACAACACTGGAGACATAACATTCAATAGGAACGCCGCGAATTTGGCCGGCATCGTCGCAACGGTGAACATTGTGTCGTCCGGAGGGGCTGTGACCATAAGGGACTGCTACAACGAAGGGAATATAACAACTGCGACAACGTTTTATGATCTGAGGGTGGGCGGTATAGTCGGAAATATGACCCTATCTGCGCACGGCGGATCCATGGCGATCGAGAACTGTTACAATACCGGCGACCTCACAGCTTCTGGCTCAAGCTCGGTACAAATAGGGGGCATCGTCGGAGCCATGAGTGCAGGGACCAGCGGCATATCGACGTCATTCACGGAATGCTACAACGCCGGCGACATAACAGGCACTAGCACTAGCACCTGGTCCGGTGTGCGTGCGGGCGGTATAGTCGGACATGCGGACGCCAGCGAGAACATGACGTTCAATGACTGCTACAACGCCGGCGACATCACGGCCGCATCGACCAGCAGCAGCGCATATGCGGCCGGCATAGCTGGATTTGCGGGCGCGTTCGACAGCGCAACATTCAATGACTGCTACAACGCCGGCGACATCACGGCCGCATCGACCAGCAGCAGCGCATATGCGGCCGGCAT
>WQZJ01000066.1 GCA_009780795.1 Methanomassiliicoccaceae archaeon | reverse complement strand
TGACGGCGGGAACGATCCGCTTGAATCACCTGATGCCATTAACTCCCCTCGTTTTTCAAAAAGGACATCCGTGGATGCCCTGTATTAAAGAAGGAGAAAAACGTTCACATATATTAATCATATGCTTTCCGTTCACTATTTTTCGATATTCGTAGTTTTTCTTCGTTTTTCAGACATTAATCGTAGAAATATGGATGCAGACGTGGGAAATCTATATAACTGATGGACGAAAGCGAACGACCACCGTTATGAAAACCGAAGACGTCAGAAGAAAAAGAACCCGCAACCCTCTCTGACGGATATGGAAGCGACCGCTTCCAGACGGTCCGTCGTGCCAGCGTATCTCTTGACGGCCAGTTTTCCTTCCTTCTCCAGGGCGCCCCTCAGGATCGGTATCTCCTTCAGAAGGACGGTCGCATCATCTTTGGTGTACATCCTTCCGTTCACGGCACCGTCAGGTACGGACGCAGTGATCCCGCACCCATATTTGGATGCTATGACCGGCAGCATGCTGTTATCAGGTCCGAAGGACCCGATGCATCCTCTTCCCTTATCCCATGAGATGGGGCACCGCGAACATATCTCGTTCGTCTCTTCCAGTGTGATGGTCTCCCACTCGGTCTGACGATGTTCCGGTCCCGATGACGATATCAGGGCAGCGGCAACATCATCCTTCGTCCTTGACAGGTCCACCCATCCGGTGTACACACGTTCCGTGATCCTCTCGAGCACGGCACGGTCCGCGGGGTCCTTCAGTCTGTCCAGATATATGGTCCCGGAATCGATACGTATCCTGTTGCGTTTTATGAAATCGTCACCGTCATCGAACGCGGCGACAGCGGTCTCGCGCGGCAGATACATCTCATATTCTGCGGCATCGCCGTATTCCGTCGGGTTCTTTACGAACACCTTGAGCATACGTCCCTTCCGTTCGCGGCACAATGCGCTGCCGCATTCGGTCTCACATATAGCGATACTTATCCCCATTGGATCACCCCGACAGTCTTCTGGCCTTCCTCTTGGACATGGTGTCCTTCTTCCTCTCCAATGCCTCCAGGTATTTCTTCCTGTTCCCTCCGAACTCTGAGAACGTCAGGAAGAGCATTGCGAATGATATCATGATGAGCACGTACGCAATGTACCTGACGTCGAACTCGATGACAGACGTCATCCCGCCGCTGACCAGCTGGAACGTAAAGACGCCGCCGTGCGACGCTATCCACAGCCACGTGGCGAGATACAGTGCGAAGAGCACTTTGAAAGGGATCCTGGCGTAACTGCCCGCACGGTAGAATCCGATGAAGACCGACAGCAGTACCATCGGGAAGGCGTACTTCATCATGTCCGTGACCCATCCCCATACCCCTTCCTCCAATCCGTCCGCGTCGCCGATAAATGTCATACCTCCTCCGGGCGACCCGGAGGCCACGGCGAACAATGCGTACGGAATGACAACGAATATGATTATCGTGATGCAGAAGCAGATGAGCGCGCCTGTAAGTGTACCCTTCTTCGGCGACATGTCCGTTCGGATATCATCGAGCAGCGTCATGTGCACCTCTCCAGAACGTGGACGATGAAAAGAACGTCATCCTTGCCTATCTCATAGGCAACGCCGTCGTATGTCACCGGAACATCATCCGCGGCGGCATCGGCCGCCGCCTCCAGCGCCTCCGTCAGCGGAATACCGCCTGCGTCCATTGTGATGACCGCATCGTAAGCATCTCCGGTCGAGGAAGATGAGATGGATATGATGACATCGCCGATGACGATCTCAGATATACCGGAACCGAATATGCTGTCGGTGATGTCACCTGAGACGGTGAATGAGATATTCATTTCGATATCATCGACATCGAGGTCAATATTCGAGATCGTTGCGATAACGGTGACGACGGACGCGGACAGCGTGAGCATACCGCCGAGCGTCGAGCACTTAAGGTCCCCTATGACAGTGACATCCGAACCGTTGGCGGCGGCGCATACCATCATCATGATGAAACAAACAAGCGGCATGTCCGCCTCACCAGAGAGAACGGCGGTGCCGCTGCTGGGTATCACGCGCTCCCCTTCGTACAACGGTACGGTGACGTTACCCGCGCGCAGCGACACATCGTATGCTGCGTTGATCTCGAAGTACAGACTCGTACCGGCGCTCATATCCATCTCAAAAGTTATCGTATGATCGGAATCATCGTACGATACATTCGTCTCACCGCCGGTGACGTCAAGTCCCCCGGTGGCGATCGGCACGGCGGCCAGCAGGACAAGGGCCACAAGAGCGACCTGCATAGCTGTCACAACGCCCTTCGGAATAAGCGACAGCCTGCCCATATCCCTGCGAACATTGTGTTTGGTATATTATCCTTACCGAGGGCGCGCATGCGTTCGCGTGTTCCTTCACGGATGCAAAGTTTGAATACTGATACGCTGTTCGTGAGATAATGGCAGATATAATGATCCGCAAGAGGAAACGCCTGAGGGTAAAGGATATGAAGGCATATTCCGAGGAGATCGAAAGGTCCCTGGGGATATTGGCGTTCACTGCGGATGATGCCGTGGACATCGCGGAGAGCAGCGAGTTCGACGTACTGTTCGTGAACGGCGAGATATTGGGGATGATATACAACGGAAGGACATTCCTGACCGTACGCGGTCTCCTGAAATTCAAGCCGCAGAGAAGATTCGTGACGGTGGACATGGGCGCCGTCCCGTACGTGACGAACGGCGCCGACATAATGGCTCCCGGTATCACAGACGCCGATCCCGACATACAGGCGGATGACATGGTGTGGATACGCGACGTGAAGAACCTTGTACCGCTCGCGATCGGCATATCGTCCGTATCCGGCGAGGAGCTGAGAAAGGGCGGAAAGGGAAAAGTGATCAGAACGATACACAATGTCGGCGATAAGCTCTGGAAGACGGATGAGAAGTGATCATCGGGAACCATCACGAGATACGATGAACATGATATGACGAACAGATCGTGACGAAGAGAATTTGACGGACGGGAACGGAATGGCGATAATAAGGAAAAAGGACACGGGAACGGTCGTGGAACCGAAAGGGTTCATCGACCTTACGGAATATCCGTTGATCGTTCCGGAGGAGACGGACGCAAGGGTCAAGATAATCGAGATACGGACGTTCGAGGACCTTTCGACGGCATCCGACCTAGCATACAAGGGGAACATACTCTTCATACGGTGCGCCCTGCCGGAAGAGAACAAGAAAGGGGCGATGGACACCATAACCGCCGAACTTAAAAGAATAGCCAAGGATTGCGGCGGTGACATGGTGATAATCGGTGACAGCTTCGTCCTCATGACCACCAACGGCGTGAGGATAGACAACATGATATCCAAGAGGAAGAAGCGTATATGAGTGAGAAAGTCGTTCACGACCCGCTGCACGGAAGCATCGTCCTGAATGGCGTATTTCTTGAGGTACTGTCAAGGCATGAGATGCAGAGGCTCCGCGCCGTGAAGCAACTGGGGGTGGCCAATACTGTTTTTCCCGGTGCGAACCACACGAGACTGGAGCACAGTCTCGGTACGTATCATCTGGCAGGCAGGATGGGTTCCGCGATAGGACTCGATGCCGACGACGTTACGCACGTTCGCATGGCCGCGATGCTTCACGACATCTGTCATCTGCCGTATTCGCACAACCTTGCCGAACTTTATGAGCACAGGACCGGCACCGATCATATGGAATTGGCGAGGCAACTGATCAAAGGTACCATACCGACTTATCAGGAACGTGACGATGACATGCTCGGCGGAACGGGCACGATAGCCGAGGCCCTCGAACGTGAGGGCATATCCACGGATGCTGTTTGCGACATCATCGCATGTCCCCGCTCGGAAGTGAACGCGAACCTGGATGCATTCATCGACACCGCCGACAAGCGATCGTTCTTTCCATCCAGGGACCACCTGCATCAGATAATACACGGACCTGTGGACGCCGATCAAATGGATTATCTGATGCGTGACTCCCATTACACAGGAGTGGCGCACGGTTCCATCGACATGGAGCGTCTGCTGACGCAGATGAGGGCGCATAACGATCGGATCGTTCTGGAAAGGGGCGGTGTCACCGCAGCCGAAGGCTTAATGGTGTCGCGTGCGCTGATGTACACGTCCGTCTACTTCAACAAGACGGTACGTATAGCGGAGATGATGCTGTCGAAGGCCGCCGAACTTTCCGGTACGGATATGGAAACGATACACCTGATGGATGACCACGACCTGAGGAACAGCCTCCTGTCGGAAGGCGGGAAGCCGTCACAGATAATGAGGGAACTCATCCACAGGAAGCTGTATAAAAAAGCATTCTCCGCATATTCGATAGATATCGATGATGATCAACTGGACAATATCGTCCGGTATTCCGGGTACGATGACAGGAAGAGGCTGGAGTTCGAGATAGCGGAGGAAGCGGGTGTGGACTATTCCGAGGTGATAGTCGATATCCCATCACGTTCGTCGCTGCTGTCCAGCGTGAAGATAGGGAAGACCGGTGTTTCGATACTGTACAACGGCCGGGTGCGCCCGATAACTAAAATTTCACCGGTCGCGAAGGCCATACAGAGCCGTGACACGTTCGACTGGGCGGTGATGGTGTCGTCGCCCGATAAACATAAGGAGAGAGTGGGCAAGGCGGCGTCCGCCATACTCGACCTTTGATTCAGCCTTTGACGACGCCCAGCGGCCTGAGCCTGGCAACCTTCTTCGCAAGTCCGGAATCACACACGACGGCGACCACCTGATCAACGTCCTTGTACGCCTCCGGCGCCTCATCCAGAACGCTCTGATCGGCCCCGCTCTTCAGGTAGATGTTCTTTGCGTCCATGGAGTTCCTGAGGTCGCTGACCTTCAAGTTATTGAACGCGGCCTTTCTGGACATCTTCCTTCCGGCACCGTGGCACGCGGACCCGAAGCTCATCTCCATGGCGCCCGGCAGACCGGCGAGCACGTACGTCCCGGCGGACATGTCCCCGGGGACGATGACCGGCTGTCCGGCGCTCCTGTACGAGGACGGGACATCCGCATGACCGGCGGGGAAGGCGCGTGTGGCGCCCTTCCTGTGAACGAGAACGTCGATAAAATTCCCGTCGACCTCATGTCTCTCCTTCTTGGCGATGTTGTGCGCAACGTCGTACACAACATCCATCCCCATCGACTCGGCACTGTTTTTCATAACACTCTCGAAGGAGCCGCGTATCCAGTGCGTTATCATCTGACGGTTGGCCCACGCGTAGTTGGCGCCGCAGGACATCGCCTTGTAATATGAATCGCCCTCCTTCGAGGACAGGGGGGCGCACGCGAGCTGCCTGTCGGGTAGTTCCATCCTGTTCCTTTTGATGTATTGTTCCATCACCTGCAGGTGATCCGTCGCTATCTGATGACCGCATCCGCGCGATCCGCAGTGCACAGTCACGGTTATCTGGCCCTCTTCAAGTCCGAACGTTCTTGCAGCATCCACATCATAAATTTTTTCGACAACATCTATCTCAATGAAATGGTTCCCGGAACCTAGCGAACCGACCTGCCCGAACCCGCGTTTCACCGCTTTGTCACTCACGTGCGCGGCATCGGCGTCGGTCATGCATCCTCTCTCTTCGGTGGCGTCAAGGTCACGTTCCCATCCGTATCCGTTCCCGACCGCCCATCCGGAGCCGTCGGTGAGTATCTCACGTATCGACTGTTCGCTTATCTTCTCGATGCCCTTGGAGCCGAGCCCTGAGGGTATGTTCCTGTAAAGTTCGTCGGTCAGGTCCCTGACCTTCCCTTTGACATCGTCCGCGAGAAGGTCCGTCCTCATCAGGCGGACACCGCAATTGATATCGAATCCTATACCGCCGGGCGATATACAACCGTCATTCGCGTCGACGGCCGCCACACCGCCTATCGGGAATCCGTAGCCCCAATGCACGTCCGGCATCGCCAGTGAACTGCCGACGATACCGGGAAGGCAGGCGACGTTGGCCGCCTGCTCCGCCGCATTATCCGCCATTATCTGCGGTATCATCGGTTCGCTGGCGAATATCACGGCGTTGGTGGTCATCCCTTTGACGTGACCCTCCGGTATCTCCCATCTGTTGTCGTCGATCCTGTTAAGAACTCCCTTCCACGCCATTTCAACATCCTCAATTTGTAATTCACGTCATGATATAAAATCGGACACAGTGGGGCCGGGACCGAGATTTGAACCCGAGTCAAGGGATCCACAGTCCCCTAGGATAACCAAGCTACCCCATCCCGGCCATGTGTATCC
>WQZJ01000065.1 GCA_009780795.1 Methanomassiliicoccaceae archaeon | reverse complement strand
GCACACATCGCCGCACATCGAACATCCGTCCTCCTTCTCCGTACAGCCCCTTTCTCTGTATTTCCTGGCCTTATCGGGGTCCAGGGCGATGCTGAACATCTTTTCCCAGTCGAGGGCCCGCCTGGCCCTTGCCATCTCGGTGTCGGCGGCGCCGTCGATGTTCCTGCACAGGTCCCCGACGTGCGCCGCGATCTTCGATGCTATCAGGCCCTCTCTGACATCGTTCACATCCGGCAGCGACAAATGCTCGGCCGGCGTCAGATAACAGAGGAAGTCGGCGCCGTTCTGTGCCGCCACGGCACCGCCTATCGCACCGACGATGTGGTCGTACCCGGGGGCGACGTCCGTTACCAGCGGTCCGAGGACGTAGAACGGGGCACCGTCGCACATGCTCTTCTGCAGGCGCATGTTCGCGGCGATGTCCTGCAACGGAACATGTCCCGGCCCCTCTACCATCGCCTGTACGCCCGCCTCGCGGCATCTCTTTACCAGTTTACCGAGCGTCATAAGCTCGGAGATCTGTGCCGCATCGGTCGCGTCGTCTATGCAGCCGGGTCTGAAACCGTCGCCGAGTGAGAGTGTTATCTCATATTTTTTGGCGAGTTCCAGAAGGTAGTCGAAGTCCTTGTAAAGAGGGTTCTCGACATCGTTGTGAAGGATCCACGCGGTTAGGAACGAACCGCCCCTCGAAACGATGTCCATGGTCCTGTCGGAACCTTTCAGCCACCGCACGCTCTCCTTGGTTATGCCGCAATGTACCGTCATGAAGTCCACGCCGTCCTTCGCATGCATTTCGATACCGCCGAAGATATCGTCCTCGGTCATGTCTACGACGGCGTTCCTTCTCGCCGCGGTGAGCCCGATCTGATATATCGGGACGGTACCGACGACCACATCGCACTTTGAGACGATGGTCCTTCTTATCTTGTCTATGTCACCGCCGGTGCTCAGGTCCATGACCGCGTCCGCGCCGTATCTCAGCGCGACGGAGAGCTTCTCAAGCTCATCATCAAGCGACATCATGTCCCTTGACGTGCCTATGTTAACGTTGACCTTGATCCTCATTCCCTCGCCTATCGCGCAGGGTCGCGTTTCGTGCAAAGGGTTACGGGGGATCACGATGCGTCCGGATGCCACGCCGTTCCTGACGAACTCCTCGCTCACACCCTCGCGCCTCGCAACTTCCCTGATGAGGGGCGTGACGCCCTTCCGGGCCTGTTCCATTATACTGTCCATCGGCATCCTAATGGCCGATGTGTATTTTAGCGTTATCTGATGTGTTTTTTGAGATTCTCGCGCATGCGCGCGTATGCACACGTGCTAAGTATTATATGCTAGCGAAACAATACCAGCGAACACAGCCGGTCAGATACGGATGGGCACGGGATGGGAACATATGAGCGGGGACATTGGACAGAATAATTATGATGCGGACGGAATTGTTGTACTAGAGGGTCTTGAGCCTGTAAGGAAGCGTCCGGGAATGTACATCGGGAGCACCGACTCGCGCGGGCTCCATCATTTGGTCTACGAGGTGGTGGACAACAGTATCGACGAGGCGATGGCCGGTTATGCCACTATGATAACCGTCTACATAAACAAGGACGGCTCCGTCACCGTCTCGGACGACGGACGCGGAATACCCACCGGACTTCACGAGAAGACCGGGAAATCGGCGCTGGAGCTGGTGATGACCAAGCTGCACGCCGGCGGTAAGTTCGACCACAACAGTTACAAGGTGTCCGGAGGCCTGCACGGAGTGGGCGTATCCGCGGTCAACGCATTGTCCACGAAGCTTACAGTGCTCGTCGACAGAGAGGGCAAGAAGTTCAGACAATCATATTCATGCGGGATCCCCGACGGGCCGGTGGAGGTTATCGGGTCATCCGACAGGACCGGTACGTCCGTTACGTTCTACCCGGACGCGAGTATATTCGAGACGGTCGAGTTCGAATACGAGATACTGCAGATGAAGTTCAGGAACCAAGCGTTCCTGAACAAGAACGTCGTGATATATTTCGAGGACATGAGGACCGGAAGGTCCGATAAGTTCCATTTCGAGGGAGGCGTCTCGGAGTTCGTTTCGTTCCTGAACAAGAACAAGACCCCGATCCACCAGGTCCCGATCTACATACACGGTGAGAGCGGCGGCATAGACGTGGAGATAGCGCTGCAGTACACTGACGGTTATAATGAGATGATAAACTCCTTCGTCAACACGATAGGCACGCCGGACGGCGGGACGCACATGTCCGGTTTCAAGACAGCGCTGACAAGGACGATAAATGATTATGCCAAGACCAACGGGTTCCTGAAGGACAGCGACCCGCTCTCAGGCGAGGACGTCAGAGAGGGTCTGACGGCGATACTCAGCGTAAAGATACCGGAACCGCAGTTCGAAGGTCAGACCAAATCCAAACTGGGGAACAGCGAGGCACAGGGAGCGGTCTCGTCGGTCATGGGCGAGAAGCTCTCCGAGTTCCTGATAGAGAATCCGAAGACGGCCGAACAGATAGTCAAGAAATCGATATTCGCCGCGCAGGTCAGGGAGGCCGCGAGGAAGGCGAAGGAACTGACAAGAAGGAAGAACGTCCTCGAGGGCACGAGCCTCCCCGGAAAGCTGGCCGACTGCACCGAGCGCGACCCGGCCAAGTCGGAGTTGTATATAGTGGAGGGCGAGTCCGCCGGAGGGAGCGCCAAACAGGGCAGGGACAGGATGTTCCAGGCGATACTTCCGTTGAGAGGGAAGATACTGAACGTGGAAAAAGCAAGACCGGACAAGATACTTCAGAGTGAGGAGATCAAGAATCTTGTGATAGCCATCGGAGGGAGCATAGGGAATGACTTCGACCTCTCCAAGGTAAGGTATCATAACATAGTGATAATGACGGATGCCGATGTGGACGGTGCACACATAAGCACGTTGCTGTTGACACTGTTCTTCAGGCAGATGAGGCCGCTGATCGAAGCCGGTTATGTTTATCTGGCGATGCCCCCGCTCTACCGTGTGTCCAAGGGAAAGAAGGAGAAGTACGTGTACAACGACACCGAACTGGCGAAGGCCGTTGAGGAATTCGGTCAGGGAGTTCAGATAACGAGGTACAAAGGTCTCGGTGAGATGGACCCGAAACAGTTATGGGAGACCACCATGGACCCGGAGACCAGAGTGATGAAGCAGGTGATGATAGAGGATGCCATGCTCGCCGACGAGCTTTTCACGATGCTCATGGGCGATGCAGTGGAGCCGCGCAGAGAGTTCATAGTCGAACACGCTCACGAGGTCATAAACCTGGATGTGTGATACCATGGACGAGAACACAGACAGGATAGTGCCCAAGGTCGTATCAAGGAGCATCGAGAAGGAGATGCAGAGGTCGTACATCGATTACGCCATGTCCGTCATCGTCGGACGCGCCCTTCCGGACGTTCGCGACGGTCTGAAGCCGGTGCACAGGAAGATAATGTACGCGATGCACGACATGGGACTGACGTATAACCGCGCTCACAAGAAGTCCGCCAGAGTGGTGGGAGAGGTCCTCGGTAAGTATCACCCGCACGGTGACTCGGCCGCCTACGAATCGATGGTGAGGATGGCGCAACCGTTCTCGCTCCGTTATCCGCTGGTTGACGGACAGGGGAACTTCGGTTCCGTTGACGGTGACTCGGCGGCGGCGATGCGTTACACGGAGGCGAAGCTGTCAAAGATATCCGCGGACCTGCTGGCCGACCTGGACAAGGACACGGTCGATTTCGTCGACAACTTCGACGGGTCGCTGAAGGAACCCTCGGTGCTGCCGTCCAAGTTCCCTAACCTTCTGGTGAACGGTTCCGATGGCATAGCGGTGGGAATGGCGACGAAGATGCCCCCCCACAATCTGTCGGAGGTCGTTGACGCGCTGATATATACGATAGACAACCCGGACGCTGAGATCAGTGATCTCATGGAGTTCGTGAAAGGACCGGACTTCCCGACGGGCGGGACCATATACGGGCTTGCGGGGATATTGTCCGCATATACGACAGGCAGAGGGAAGGTGAAGATAAGGGCGAACACCCATATCGAGACCGCCCCGTCCGGCAAGTCCAAGATAATTGTTGATGAAATTCCGTATCAGGTGAACAAGGCGTTGCTGATCGAGGAGATAGCCGAGCGCGTGAAGAACAAGGAGCTTGAGGGGATAACCGACCTGCGTGACGAGTCCGACCGGAACGGCATGCGCATAGTCATCGAATTACATAAGGACGCGATCGAGAACGTCGTCCTTGAGAATCTGTACAAACAAACCAGAATGGAGCAGACCTTCGGAATAATAAATCTGGCTCTTGTGAACAACAAGCCGATGACGCTGAACCTGAAGGACATGCTGTTCCATTACCTTGAGCACAGAAGGACCGTGATCACGAGGAGAACGCAATACGATCTGAACCAGGCGGCGAAGAGGCACCACATACTCGAAGGCCTGATGAAGGCGTTCAGTATGCTCGACGAGACCATCGCCCTCATACGTGCGTCGAAGAACGGAGAGGAGGCGAAGGAAGGTCTGATGAATCTTCTCGGGATATCGGAGGAGCAGGCGAAGGCGATCCTTGACATGCGGCTACAGAAGCTGACAGGTCTCGAGATAGAGGACCTCAGGAAGGAGTATGACGACATACTTGTGATGATGGCCGACCTGAAGGACATCCTGGCGAACGAGCATCGAGTACTGTCCATAATCAAGGACGAATTGACGGAAATGAAGCAAACGCACGGCGACGACCGCCGCACCGTGATAGATCCGAATGCCATAGACACCGACGAAGAGGACCTCATACCGAGGGAGGACGTCGTCATAACGATAACCGGTGACAACTACATCAAGAGGATACCGCTGAGCACGTACAAACAGCAAGGTCGCGGAGGAGTCGGTCTGATAGGCATGCAGACCAAGGAGGAGGATCATGTGGTCAACCTGTTCGTCACGTCAACGCACGACTACGTGATGTTCATAACGAACAAGGGCAGACTGCACTGGCTGAAGGGCTACAAGATACCGGAGGGCTCCAGACAGTCGAAGGGGAAACCGATCGTGAACATGCTGTCCGACCTGGAGGAGGGCGAGAAGGTTATGAACACCATTTGCGTCAGCGACTTCCCCGACGATAAATTCCTGGCATTCTGCACACGTAACGGGTTGGTGAAGAAGACATGCCTCAGCGCCTACGGCAACGTTAGGGCAAGAGGGATCAAGGCCATAAAGCTGGAGGATGACGACGAACTCATGGAAACGCACTTGACCACCGGGGATGCTGAGATAATAATAGCAACGAAGGGCGGACAGGCGTGCAGGTTCAATGAATCGGACGTGAGGCCGACCGGCAGGGACACGATGGGCGTGAAGGGAATGACGCTGAACGCCGGTGACTCAGTGGTGGCGATGGCGTCCGTCCGTCCGGAGGATATGCTGCTGACGGTGACCGAGAACGGGTATGGTAAGATATCGTCGGTCAGCGACTACCGGAAGACCCGCCGCGGCGGTAAGGGTGTGATCACAATAAAGACAGGCGGTCGTAACGGCAATGTGGTCGCCGTCAGGACGGTGGACCCGACCGATGAGCTGATGATCACCAGCAAACAGGGGAAGATAATAAGGATCAAGGTCGCGGACATCCGTGTCACCGGGCGCAACGCGATGGGCGTGAGGGTGATGAATCTGCACGAGGACGATCTGGTCACCGCGTTGGAGCCGGTGGTGGGATCGGAGGAAGAGGTGCAGAACGAATGATAGAGCACGTCTCCAAAGGGATGAGGGCACTCTTCGTATCGCTGGTCGCGGCGATATTCATATGTTCGGCGGCGTTCGGCTACGTGTTCGTGGTCGACGGCTCCGTGTCCGACGATGAGTCAAAGGCGTTCACGTTCGCGGCGGTGTTCGCTGCCGTCTTCATAGCGTTGAACGTAACGCTCCTGATCGTCGGCTACATGATATACAGGAAGGCGAAGCAGCAGCGGACGATGATAAGGTGCCCATCATGCGGTACGTTCACGGACCCGGCTGCGACGGCGTGCCCCAAATGCCACACGGTCCGACCGGACGAGAGCACGTACCTCGAACCGAAGGAAAACGATGATATCGTGGTAAAGAAGTGATACAATGAACAAGACATTGAAGATAGTGAACACGGCCCTTGTGCTGATCTTCATCGTAATGTTTGCAATGTTCGCGTACCAGCTCGTGGCGAAGGACCCGTTCGATGAGGGCAGTAACACATTCCTGCTGTTCGGGGTGATGTTCGTACTGATATTGGCGATCATAGCGGTGAACTTCGTTTCCAGCATGTTCATGAGGGGACGAACGATACATCATGCGCCTGAGAAGACGAAGGAATGTATCTCATGCGGTCACAAAATGGGCGTGACCGAGCATTCGTGCCCAAGGTGCCGCGTCATACAACCGAGCAACTGTGTTTCATAATTCTGAACATGTGCCGATGAAGATTAATTTTCAGAGAACCATCGTCCGGTGCTTGTGAGAAGCAGGAGCCAGACGATGGCACGGATGGGATGTACTGGACAGTATAAT
>WQZJ01000064.1 GCA_009780795.1 Methanomassiliicoccaceae archaeon | reverse complement strand
TAATATTGGGAGTATGTTCGGGACTCGTTCCGTATCCGGAGCACAACTCGTCGCCGCGTGTGACGATGGGCGCAGGTATGGCGAAGCAGGCGCTCGGGATACCGGCGTCGAACTACCGCATAAGGCCGGATACAAGAGGTCACCTGCTCCACTACCCGCAGAGACCGATGGCACAGACCCAGACGATGGAGTTCGTCGGCTATAACCACAGGCCCGCGGGTCAGAACTTCGTGGTCGCTGTGCTCTCATATCACGGTTACAACATGGAGGACGCGCTCGTCATGAACAAGAGCTCCGTCCAGAGAGGGCTCGGAAGGTCCTCGTTCATGAGGACGTACCGCGCGGAGGAGCGCAGGTACCCCGGAGGACAGGAGGATCATTTCGAGATACCGTCGCCGGACGTGAGAGGGGCGCGTGCCGATATGGCGTATGCCTCGCTCGGTGAGGACGGTCTCATATCACCGGAATCGGAAGTGTCCGGCAGCGACGTTCTCATCGGAAAGACATCACCGCCGCGTTTCCTCGAGGAGGAGATGGACTTCCTCACGCCTCAGAAGAGGCGTGAGACCTCGATAACCGTAAGACCCGGTGAGCTCGGGCATGTGGACTCGGTGATGGTCACGGAGTCCGAGAACGGTACGAGACTTGTAAGGGTGAAGGTCAGGGACCAGAGGATACCTGAACTTGGGGACAAGTTCTGCTCAAGACACGGGCAGAAGGGAGTGGTGGGACGTCTGGTCGACCAGTCGGACATGCCGTTCACGGCCGACGGTATAACGCCGGACCTCGTGATAAACCCGCATGCCATCCCCAGCCGTATGACGATAGCACATGTCCTGGAGATGATAGGCGGCAAGGTCGGTTCGATGGAGGGTCGCATGATAGACGCGACCTCGTTCTCCGGAGAGAACGAACAGTCGATACGCGACGGCCTGGTCAGGAACGGATTCAAGCACACCGGGAAGGAAGTGATGTACGACGGGGTCAGCGGACGCATGATCCAGACGGACGTGTTCGTGGGTGTGATATTCTATCAGAAGCTGCACCACATGGTCAGCGGAAAGATGCACGTGCGCTCACGCGGTCCCGTGCAGATACTGACGAGACAGCCCACGGAGGGAAGGTCGAGACAGGGAGGACTGAGATTCGGTGAGATGGAACGTGACTGTCTGATAGGGCACGGCGCGGCCATGGTGATCAAGGACCGTCTCCTGGACGAGTCGGACGGGACGCAGCAGTACATCTGCGGCAACCCGAACTGCGGACACGTGGCGATAATGGACCGCCACGGATCGCTGTACTGCCCGGTATGCAAGAACAACACGAGCATATACCTGGTGCAGACATCGTACGCGTTCAAACTGCTCATGGATGAGCTTCTGTCTCTTGGTGTCGCCATGAGACTTCAGCTGGAGGACCTGAGATGATCGGCATATCGAAGAGGATAGGGGCGATAAAATTCTCCTGTGTATCACCGGAGGAAATAAGGAAGATGTCCGCCACCAAGATAATAACGGCGGACACCTACGACGATGAGGGATACCCGATAGAGATGGGTCTCATGGACCCGCACATGGGCGTCATAGAGCCGGGGCTCAGATGCAAGACGTGCGGATGTAAGGTCGACGAATGTCCTGGACATTTCGGGCACATAGACCTTGCAATGCCCGTGATACACGTGGGCTTCATCAAGGACATCAAGACACTCTTGGAGAGCACCTGCCGCAAATGCGGGAGGCTTATGCTGACGGAGGACCAGATAGAGGAGACCCGTCAGAACATGGACCGTGTCGAGGAACTCGGAGGAGACACCGCCGACAAGAAATCGTTCACCAAGACAACGGCGAAGGACGCCTCGTCGAAAGGGCTGTGCCCGTACTGCGGCGAGGAACAGATAAAGATCAAATTAGACAAACCGACGACGTTCAGGGAAGCGGACGACAACCACAAACTGACGCCGAGGGAGGTCCGTGACAGACTGGAGCGCATACCTGACGAGGACCTGAGGACGCTGGGCATGGACCCGGCGACATGCAGGCCCGAGTGGATGGTGCTCACGGCACTGGCAGTACCGCCGGTGACGGTGAGGCCGTCGATCACGCTGGACACCGGCGACAGGTCGGAGGACGACCTGACACACAAGCTCGTGGATGTCCTGAGGATAAACCAGAGGCTCAGGGAGAACAGGGACGCAGGCGCTCCGCAGCTGATCGTGGAGGACCTGTGGGAACTGCTTCAGTACCACGTGACCACATACTTCGACAACCAGACGTCCGGGATACCGCCGGCCAGGCACAGGTCCGGCCGCCCCCTGAAGACGCTGGCGCAGAGGCTGAAGGGAAAGGAAGGAAGATTCCGTTCCAATCTGTCAGGTAAGAGGGTGAACTTCTCCGCGCGTACGGTGATATCACCGGACCCGCTCCTGTCGATAAACGAGGTAGGAGTTCCAGTGAAAGCGGCCAGGGAACTGACGGTGCCGGTGCATGTCAATGAGCACAACATAGAGGCGCTGAGAGTGATGGTGGCCCGCGGCCCGGACCCGCCCGAGGACAGCACGTACCTCCCCGGAGTGAACTACGTGATACGCTCCGACGGAAGAAGGATAAGAGTGACGACTCGCAACTCACAGGAGGTCTCCGAAGGGATCGAGGTCGATTACACCGTCGAGCGTCAGCTCGTTGACGGCGACGTCGTACTGTTCAACAGGCAGCCGTCACTGCACAGGATGTCCATGATGGCGCACCGCGTCCGCATAATGCAGGGTAAGACATTCAGATTCAACCTGTGCGTATGTCCGCCGTACAACGCTGACTTCGACGGTGATGAGATGAACCTGCACGTCCTTCAGTCGGACGAGGCGCGTGCCGAGGCACGCATACTGATGCAGGTACAGGAGAACATCCTGTCGCCGAGGTACGGGGGACCGATCATAGGCGCGATACACGACCACATCACAGGGATATACTATCTGACACACGATAATCCGAGGTTCGACCAGACGAGAACGCTCAACATTCTGTCAAAATTATCGCACATAGAGATGCCGGAGCCGGCGGGCAAGGAGAACGGCAAGGAGTACTGGACAGGGAAACAGCTGTTCTCGACGGTGCTGCCGAAGGACCTGCGCGCCACGTTCAAAGCGTCCATATGCCAGAACTGCGACCGCTGCAGGAACGAGAAATGTGAGTATGATTCCTATGTGAAGGTCAAGGACGGTCAGCTGCTGTGCGGGACGATCGACGCGAAATCCATCGGGAACAGCAAGGGAAAGATACTCGACCGCATAGCCAGGGACTACGGCCCCGAGAGAGTGAGACAGTTCATAGACGAAGTGACGAGACTTGCGCTGGGCGCCATAATGGACCGCGGCTTCAGTACCGGGATAGACGACGAGGACATCCCGGACGAGGCGAAGATGCAGATACAGGAGTTCAACCGCGAGTGCATAGACAAGGTGACGTCATTCGTCCAGTCGTATCGCGACGGTACGCTGGACCAGATGCCCGGTCGCTCGCTGAGGGAGACGCTCGAAGTGGAAGTGATGAAGGTCCTCGGACAAGCACGTGACCAGGCCGGACGTATAGCCGGGAAGCACCTCGGTATGGAGAACTCCGCCGTGGTCATGGCCAAGTCGGGCGCGAGGGGATCGATGCTCAACCTGTCGCAGATGGCCGGTTGTGTCGGTCAGCAGGCCGTTCGTGGTGAACGTCTCTCCAGAGGTTACTGGAACCGCACGCTGCCCCACTTCACCAAAGGCGATCTGGGCGCATATGCGAAAGGATTCGTATCCAACTCGTACAAGACGGGACTGGCACCGACCGAGTTCTTCTTCCATGCGATGGGAGGACGCGAAGGTCTGGTGGACACTGCCGTAAGGACATCCAGGTCAGGTTACATGCAGCGCCGTCTGATATCGGCGCTGGAAGATCTCAAACTGATGAACGACGGCACCGTGAGGAACACCGCCGATACGATCATTCAGTTCGAGTACGGAGAGGACGGCGCCGATCCCGCAAGATCCGTTCAGGGTAAAGCGATAGATCTCGACGACCTGTTCGTCGAAGTTCTCGGCGACGATGCGGACAAGCTGCTCGTGGTCGAGACGAGCGAGGTCGGAGAGGACTACGGAACGATCGAGAAGGACGAGATGGAGTTCATAGAGGAAGAGGAAGGAAGCTTCGAGGAACCCGAGTTCGGAGGCGAGTAAGATGGCTAAGAAGGACACAATGAACGCGCTGCTGAAGAGGGACATCGGTCCGGAGACGGCCGAACTCCTTTTGACGAAGTACAGCACCCTGGGCGCTATAAGCGAAGCGGGCGTGGATGAACTCATGACATTGGGAATATCCGAGGAAGAGGCCGAGACCGTAATATCGAAGATAGGCAAGAGGCTGGTATCCGTAAGGTCCGAGAAGGCGAAGAAAGTGGAGGAGATCGCCGAGCCGATGGAGCTCGTCCACTCACCGCTGGAGCTTTCCGAGGAAGGGAAGAAGCTCAGACAGATCGCGGAGAAGAACAACACTAACATCCCGCTGAAGATGATCGTCGATATCGCGAAGCGCATAAAGAACGCCGACCTGAGCGACGAGATATACGAAAAATTGATCAGTGTCGCGGCGCGCATGTACGAGGACCACCGCATGGACCCGAACGAATCGGCCGGTATCATGGCAGCACAGTCGATAGGGGAGCCGGGAACGCAGATGACGATGCGTACCTTCCACTACGCCGGTGTCGCTGAGATCAACGTCACACTCGGCCTTCCGAGACTCATCGAGATCGTGGATGCAAGGAGAATACCCAGCACGCCCATGATGACGGTGCGTCTCGTGGGCATGGCGGCGGACGATGAGAACATAGCCCGTCTGGTATCATCGGAGATAGAGATGACCAACCTGCTCGATGTGGCGTCGATCAAGACGGACATAACGAACATGAGGTTCATCATACAGCCCGATATGAGGAAGATGGACGCACGCGGCGTGAAGATGGACGACCTCATAGACCGTCTGAACAAAGTGAAAGCAGCCCGCGGACAGGTCGAGGTCAAGGACCAGGAGATATTGGTCACGTCCGACGAACCGTCCTACAAGAAGCTGCAGGCGATATACGACGCAATAAAGACGGTCAAGATCAAGGGCATCGACGGTATCATCCGTGCGGTCATAAGGAAAGAGGACAAGACCGGGAAATGGGTCATCTACACCGAGGGCAGCAATCTGAAGGAAGTGCTCAAGATAGCCGGCGTCGACCAGACGAGGACGATGACCAACAGTATCCAGGAGGTCGCGGACGTTCTTGGAATAGAGGCCGCCCGTAATTCGATAATACGTGAGGCCCACAACACCCTGTCGGAACAGGGTCTCAGCGTTGACATAAGACACATCATGCTCGTCGCCGACCTGATGACCAACGACGGTTACGTCAAGGCCATCGGAAGGCACGGGATATCAGGGAGAAAATCAAGCGTGCTGGCGAGGGCGGCGTTCGAGATAACTGCCGCGCACCTGCTGCATGCGGCCATGATCGGAGAGGTGGACCATCTCGACGGAGTGGCGGAAAACATCATTGTCGGTCAGCCGGTAACCCTTGGAACCGGTGCCGTCAATCTGATATACACACCGAGGGGGAATAAGAAATGATAGACATAGGAAGAGCATTGAAGTCGGCGATATCCACCGGACAGGTGGAGTTCGGCGTAGGACAGACAGAGAAAGCGGTAAAGAGCGGAAAGGCTCAGATGATAGTGCTGGCGAGGAATTGCCCCAGCGATTTCCTCAAGGGCGACGTGAAAGTGAAGGTTCATGTCTACGAGGGCAACAATATGGAATTGGGCGCCCTCTGCGGTAAGCCGTTCTCGGTGTCCGCGCTGGCGGTCATCGACAAGGGCAGCTCCAACATCTTAACGCTGTGAGAACATGTCCGCGGAAATAGTGCTGACCGAAGACACGCTGATGTATATCTCTCTCTTTGAGACGATAACAAAGGCCAATGTCATCGACTGCATGGACGCCGATGACAAATTGGTGTTCGTCGTAGAGAAGGGACAGGGGAACATAGCCGTTGGTAAGAAAGGGGAACACGTCATAAGGTTGAAGGATCGCACTGGAAAGAACATCCAAGTGGTCGAGTATTCGGAGGACCCGGAACAGTTCGTGAAGAACGTCTTCCACATATACGAGCCTCAAAAAGTGGTGATAGAGCAGCGCGGTAACGTAACGCATGCGACGATCACCGTGGACCCCAAGCTCAAGGGGCGCGCGATAGGCAAGGCAGGTAAGAACTTGCGCATCGCTCGCGACATAGTGAACAGGCACCATGAGATACAGAGCCTGAGCGTCGATTGACCGGTCCCCCGGGTCGATCGCCAGGTGCAAAACCCTTTAACTCATTTTCATAACGGTATGCGCTCGACCTCCAGCCGGTCGGCTGTCGGGTATTCTTCGATCATGTAACATTTGAACGGCAGTTCGTCCGCTATCTCCTCGATGATCCACGGCGCTATCTCCATCCTCTTCCCGTCTATGAACATGAGCTCATCCGGAACATCGTACTCACTGCGCAGAAGCTCCGCGGCGGCGGCGAGGTCGTCCGCGTAGATG
>WQZJ01000063.1 GCA_009780795.1 Methanomassiliicoccaceae archaeon | reverse complement strand
TCGAGCCCATACACGGTTCCGCACCCGACATAGCGGGGAAAGGGAAGGCGAACCCGATCGCCGCCGTTCTGGCGGCGAAGATGATGCTCGATCATCTCGGACACGAGGACATGGGACAGCTGATACAGGATGCCGTCAGAAAGTGCCTTGACAACGGAAAATACACAGCGGACCTCGGCGGAAAACTGTCCACGGGTGAAATGGGCATAGAGATAAAGAAAGCGATCCTGGGGTGATGTGATGACGGTCAGGCTTCAGCTTAAGATAGAATATTCGTCGGAACGGGTCGCGGACACTGTGTTCAGAGCACTTGAACCAGATAACACGGGTTTTATAGATTCGAAGATGGACGGTTGTGTGCTGTCGTTCGAGATAACCGCTGATAACGCAGGAACTCTGCGTAACGCAGCGGACGATCTGCTGGCGTGCGTGAAGATAGCCGAGGAGGCGTCAGGACTTTCCGACGCCGTCCCTGACCTTGACAGCGACGCCCTTTCGGAATGAGAGCATCTCATCCCTGACCATAACGGCGCGCCCGACGGCCGCCAGTCTGTCGTTGCCGTCGACCACCAGCACCTCTTCCATCGGTCTTATGTTGTCGTCACATCCGGTGACGAACGCGCAGAATACGTTCTTCCCCTCGGAGACGAACGGTACGGCGTCATCAGACACGGTGACGCGCATGTGCGGTGCCGGAACGTTTTTGATGATACGGGCGGCGCCCTCAGGCCTCAATGTGTAGAAGCCGTCGCCCGCCCTCATCGAGAGGACGTGCTCCCCGTCCGAGATGACATTACGTATCTTACCGGTGTTCCGGCTGACCACCAGCTCTATCTTACCTGACATCAGTGTGTTCGCTGCCGCGATGCCGAACTGGTATCTGGCGACAGCCTTCGCCTTATCGACGAGGGCGCCCTCCGTTGTATCGATAGGTTCGGCGTCCTCGTGCGAGCCGCGGATGGCCGTTACCGTGACAGTTTCGAAGTTCAGCGGGTTGTCACTGGGATCGATGCGCTTCTCCGTCTCCATATCAGCGATCTGCGGGAACAGCGACTGTGCTATAGGATATATCTCGTCAAGTTCCTCAGGAACGGGCCCGAACGGCGACATGACGACGGGTGTCCGTCCCTCGCGTCTCGCCCATACGAACTCCTTGTGGTATTCTCTCAGATACGGTTTCCCGCATCCTCCGTTGTCGGTGAACGATTCCATACTCTTTGTACGGGGGACATATCTTTCGCTGACCCTCTCCAGATATCTCCGGAACACCGGTCTGCTGTACGTCTCCGGCCCGGTGTAGAACATCGCGCCGTCCCTGCTGAGCGGTTCGTACCTCTCAAGGAACTCCCCGTGCTCGGACAGCTTCCTCAGCGCACCGAGCAACGCGGGATGCGCTCTGCATCTCTGCTCGACCAACTCCCATAGCCGCCCCTCAAGGATGTACCTTTTGATGATAGAAAGTTCTTTAGTGATCTCGTAAAGGTTATGTCTGGCTATTGTCCTGGTTCTTTCTTTATCAGGGAGCTTTCTGAGCGTCTCCAAGGTGTGGGAACCGCATGCGGGACACTTACAGTCAAGCGACAGCATATCCTCAAGACGGTACGTCCCGTCGATGAACATCATCCTGTCGTCCCTTGCGAATTTTGCATAGGATGCGGAATCGAACATGTCACATCCCAAAAGCACCGCGAGTGACAGCACCATCGGGTGACCTGCACCGAAAAGATGAACAGGACGGTCCGGGGACAATCCCTTCTTCGATGCGATGATGACATCGACCAATTCCTCGTAACGGTATTGTTCCATCAGAGGGACCACACCTCCTATCGGGTGTACGTTCACGTCCATATCCCTCATCCGATGGGCGCACATCTCCCTGAGGTGCGGATACACGGAACCCTGAACGACGCCGGCGATCATCATGTCATCCTTCATCGATGCCGCCTCCTTCGTTCTTTCCAATGTTACAGATATGGATGCCGCTGTCTCCTCTTCGGTCCAGAACGGTTCCGTGAATATGTCGAGGACAGTTCCTATATCACTGCCGATCCTCTTCTGGAAGTTCACGATGTCCTGATTGGATACCTCGACCTCCCCGTACATATGCGACTGGAACGTCCCGGAGTCGGTCATTATGATCCCCGGAAAATCCAGAAGTGAATGGAGGCCCTCGTTCTCAGCCCTTTGCTTGATGTCGTCGTTGCTCCGTATGATGTATGAGTTCGTTATCAGCGCCCTGAACCCGAACTCCTCATAGAGCTCACGCGGCGTGACCGTCAGTATCTTCGGGTTGACCACCGGCAGCAAGGCAGGCGTCTCCAGGACACCGGCGCGCGTCGCGAACTTCCCGATCCTCGCCAGACCGTCTCTCCTAATTATCTCGAACATTACCACGTGATGTGCATCCCGATTTAAAGCGTTCCGTCCGTCCGTGTCCGTATGCGCTTTCGGCACGGCGTCATGTCATTCGAGATACGATAACTCTCAAGCGCTGTGAACACGTCCCAGCAACATGCACGAGGATGTTGTGAAACGTAATGGCGATATCCTAACGCGGCCGATTTCGTTAGATAATATTATAATAAGGAAATTCGATGCCTCCACAATACGCCGTCCCTCGTCGGAGACGGGCTCATAGAACGGTCACGTGGCCGTAAAGGGGAATTCGAATGACAAAGAGCAAAGACAGATCAAAGGCAGGGTCCTGTGTCGCTGTTGCGGTCCTCGCCGCGGCCATGCTGATCGCGGGGTCCTTTTTCTTCACGGCGCAATCGGCGGATGATTCTTACGATGGTACGCTGGGTGCATCCGACCCTTACATACTGACCCTTGACGACATGGTCACGTTCGTACGCACGGGCGAAAGCATAGACATCCAGCAGATAAGTGAGGAGGCGATGGAGATGATCGTCGATGATCACGCGGGTATGCTGACGCTCATCGGCATGGAGGACGAGATAGGTACTCCTCTGTATGTCGTCACCATAGGCATCAACGCGTTCCTGTACGGTGCCGGATTGACATCCATAGAGCTGGGATCGGGCGTCATGAACATCGCCGAAGGCGCATTCGTTCCGTGCACGAGCCTCACGGAGATACTTGTCAACGAGGATCCTGAGGCTTCCGCCGCCGGACCGTTCGCCAGCATGGACGGCGTGCTGTACATGACAGAGGGCGGTCAGCCGACCGTTCTGTTCGCGCATCCCGCCGCCAGAGAGATGATGGGCGCCCACGCTGGTAAGGCATACGAGCTTCCGTCATCCATACGCCGCGTGGCGAGTTTCGCGTTCGCGGGAACGGACGTTGCGCAGATAGACCTGCCGATCACAGGGAGCCCGCTGGATGTCGGAGGCGTCGGAAGTCCGATAACATTCGATGAGAACGCACTTGGAGGACAGAGCGTCCTGTTCTTCCATGGTAGCGCGAACAGCTTCATGGGCTGGTATTACAACAACGGCACCGAGGCGGACCCCGTATGGGTGTACGCTTCGATGTCCCACCCGGCGTTCGGGGACACGGCCGCCTTCACCATATACCCGAAGTGGCTTGAGGGACAGACAGTTGTTTTTAAATTTGTCCTTGACGGTGTGTTGAAGAACGAAGCATCCACGGTGATGATAGTCGGAGGCGAGTTCAAGGTGATCGCCGGATACTACCTGGCGCTCGGTTCGAACCCCGAGTTCTTCAACGACAAGAGGATAATCACAATGTGGCTGTGCGACTTCGACGATGAGACGTACCTTCCGGGGGACATGTTCACCATGCCCGGAGAGAGCGTAACGTTCACAGCGGTCTGGTCCGTCCATCCCGGAGGGGATGAGGGCAAGGACCAGGGAGGACTCTTCGACCTCGAAGGCGGAGCGTTCATGTGGCTGCTACTGCTTCTGGTGATACTGTTGCTGTCGATACTGTTCGCGTACATGATCTCCAGAAGAAGGAATCAAGAAGAATAAACTATTTCAAACCCTTCCTTTTTACCTTTTTCCGATAACAGGAGAGGTAACTCTCCGGACAGGCGTTGATTCACATGGTCGATGAGTACAAAATGGTCATAGTGGTCCGTGCGGACCTGAAGATGTCCAAGGGTAAGATGGCAGCACAAGCGTCGCACGCGGCAGTCAACTGTGCCCTCGCTGCCAAGAAGCGCGATCCGGAATCGCTGGAGAGGTGGATGAACAACGCCTATCCGAAGATAGTGCTGAAAGCGAAGGACGAGGCGGAACTGTTCCTGATAAAGTCGTTCGCTGATGCCGCGGGACTTCTGAACTCAGTTGTGACGGACGCCGGCCGTACGGAGATAGCGCCGGGAAGTGTAACATGTCTCGGGATAGGTCCGGACGCCTCGTCCAAGATAGACAAGGTGACGGGTGAACTGCCTATATTCTGAGCGTATCCCTCAGTTCACGTGCCGCTTTTGTTATGTCGCTCTGCGACACCACTGCCGATATGACAGCGACGCCGTCCGCGCCCGCCGCAGTCACGGAGGCAGCGTTCTCTTTAGTTATGCCGCCGATCGCGACCACCGGGATGCTGACAGCCTCTTTTATAGCTCTGAGCTCATCGAGCCCGGTCGCGGGTCCGGCATCATGTTTGGACCCGGTGCCGAATATCGGTCCGAATCCTATGTAACTCGCACCGCCTGCCTCTGCCGCCCGTGCCTCATCCGCGGAGCCCACGGATATCCCGATGAGCATCCCGTTGCCGGTTCTGACAGCCTCGACGAGGTCCGTGTCCTCCTGTCCCAGATGGACACCGTCCGCCTCCGATGCCAGTGCAACGTCCACGTGATCGTTCACGAAGAAGAGCGTACCGTGAAGTGAGGTTATCCTGCGCATCTCCATCGCAACGCGTGTGAGCCGCTCCTTGTCCATGGTCTTGTCACGCAGCTGTATCACATCGGCGCCGCCCTCGCATGCGAATCTCGTGATCTCTTGGTGAGAGAGGCCGCCGGACAATCCCTCGTCTGTTATAACATACAATCCGTACATCTCACATCAGCCTTATGTTCGCGAGCGGTATCACTTCGTTCACTGAGAGTGACGAAAGCTCGTCCTTCAGGTCGGTCAGGAACGACCCCGGTCCCTTCGTTCTTTTAGCTGCCTTGCTGCCGGCGATACCGAACACCGCCAGCGCCGCGGCGGCTGCGGTGAACGCGTCGTCGGTGCACGACGCATAACACCCGATGACGGATGAGACCATGCACCCCGTGCCTGAGACGCGACCCATCATCGCGTGGCCGTTATTGATAACCGCGATCCTTGTTCCGTCGGTCACGATGTCCACGGGCCCGGTCATCACGACCACGGCGCCGATACTCTTGGACAAGGAAACACACGCCTCCACGGGGTCACCGTCCACTCCTTCCGAATCCACACCCTTCATCCGTCCGCCGGCACCGGCGAGTGTACCTATCTCTCCGGCGTTCCCTTTGATGATGGAGACGTTCACCTCATCAAGTATCCTGAGCGCAGCATCCGTCCGGTACCGGGTGGCACCCGCCCCCACCGGATCGAGTATCACCGTTCTCCCCGATACATTGGCGGCCTTTCCCGCTTTTATCATCACCTCGATGGAATCGTCGGACACGGTGCCGATGTTCAGTACGACGGCACCGGCGAGCGCCGCCAGCTCCGCAGCATCCTCTGCGGACCCGGACATCACCGGGGAGCCGCCTGCGCATATGGCAGCGCATGCGCAATCGTTCACCGTGACGCTGTTCGTTATATGGAGCACAAGAGGTGCCCTCTCCCTTATGAGCGTCATCAGCTTCGCGGTCTCGTTCTTCATCGACGAGTAATAAAACGTGTGATATGAATACGTTTTGCCGTTCCGCGGGATCAGAGGTCAACTCTCATCGAGAGCATTGACGGCATGTACAGCTTGCGGAACGGTTTGCCGGCCGTTTCCGTGAGGATGCACATAGCCAGATCGTTTTGACCCATTGTTCTGTCCGCGTTCTCAGACCTTACGTACACACTCAGTTCACCGGTCTCGGACTCCTTGTCGCCGATGACCGCCGCATAGGAGCACCAGTCCTGCCTCGCCCTTCTGACCTTCTTGCCGACGGTCGCATCGGTGTCGTCCACCGAGACGCGTATCCCCTTCGCCTCAAGTTCCTTGGCGATCTCCATGGTCTTGTCAAGATGAACCTCCGACACCGGCATCAGGCGCACCTGCTCCGGCGTTATCCACACAGGCAGATATCCCGGGACGCCCGTTTTCTCTGTCTGAACGGCGGTGTCGAGCAGTGCATACATGTACCTCTCGATGGAGCCTATGACCGCGCAGTGAAGTATGATCGGATAGTGTTTCTCGCCTTTCTCGTCGGCATAAGTGATGCCGAACCTTTTGGCGTTGCCGATATCGATCTGCACGGTGCCGATCTCCCTTGGCCTCTTCATCTGGTCCAGCATATGGTATTCGATGTTGACCGTCCAATAGTAATTGATGCCCTCGGGGTATATGTGGATGAGAGCATCCCTGCCGTGTTTTTCGCAAAGCTTCCTGACCATTTCTTTGTTGTCTTCGAAAGCTTTCCTTGAAGAGAAATTGACCAGCATGTCATAGTCCCTTCCGATGTTCTCTATCTCGTCGTAGATCCTGCCGTCGAGGAGAGTGAAATACTCATGCGCTTCCG
>WQZJ01000062.1 GCA_009780795.1 Methanomassiliicoccaceae archaeon | reverse complement strand
AGAGGGGGCTTGCGCCCCGTTTGTTTTACAGTTTGACCGGTGTCACGTGAACGTTGATACCGAGGTCCTTCGCTTCCATGCCCATCGCTATGCCATAGAGCTGCGCAAGATGCAGCACCGAAAGATCGAATCCGAGTTCCTTCTGGCCCGCATCGAACTGCAGGTGACAGAAAGGACATACGTCGACGATCATCTCAGCGCCGGACGCTTTGATGTTCTCTAAGTTCGTCTTGGTGAACTTCAGCGCCGTTTCACCGAACTGCGATCTCAGACCGCCGCCGGCTCCGCAGCACATCATCTTCTGCTGACGTGGCATGCTCTTAGCGCCCACTGCTTCGATAAGCTCGTCGAGAAGCTTCGGGTTCTCCGGATCGTCCAAGTGCTTTATGTTGCTCGGTTTAAGGAAGTGACATCCGTAGAATGTTGCGACCTTGTACTCGAGCGGTCTCTTCACTGCTGCTTTTATCGCATCGATACCGACCTCTCTGTGTAATACCTCAGCAAAATGTTTCACCTTGGTGTTACCGCTGTACTTGAGACCTATCTCACCAAGTGTCTTGTTCACTTCGTCGAGAAGCTTCTTGTCCTCATGTAACTCGTGAGCGGCGTCGAACAGTGAGCCGTAACAGCCGTTGCATATCGTTACGATGTCAAGACCTGCTTTCTCTGCGAGTGCGAGGTTCCTTGCTGCGGCTGCCAACCATGTCGTCTTGCTGAACGATTTGATGACACCGGGAGCGGGACAGCAGCTTGCGTCCTTCAGATCAACGAGTTCGACGCCCAATGCCTTGAACACTTCTCTCGTTGACTTTTCGATACCGGGGTATCTCAACGGAGCTATGCACCCGAGGAAGAATGCGTACTTCATTCAGCTCACCAACCTTCCGAAACCGGTCAGTTCCAGTATCTTATCGAAGTCCGCTTTGGCTGATGCGTTATCCATCACTGTGGGCGGGTTCTCCGGGAGTCCCAGTTCTTTCCTGAGTGCTTTGATCTTGTCGTTGTTGTCCACGGTATGACCAACTTTGACCAGATTGGCCGCCACTTTCCTGTGACCGTCGTACATCTTTCCCTCGGCGACCGCGATGTTCCTCAATGCAGTGATGACTTCCACTATCTGTACATCACGCGGGCATCTCTCGGCACATGTGTAGCACGTTGTGCACTGCCAGAGGTCCTCGGTGTTCACAGTCTCATCTTTCAATCCGAGCTGGGCGGCCCTCATGAGCTTCCTGATCCTGTACGCCGTGTTCTTCCCCGAGGGGCAGCCGGCTGTGCAGGTACCGCACTGGAAGCACTGAAGGACGCTTGAACCGCCGTTGGCGGCTATCTCATCCGTAAATGCGGGTGTTGGTGATACCATATCATTACCTGAAACACGTGAGCGTCCTTTTTGTATATAATAAGGGATGTTATTCCGAGGGAAGTATTAGTGTTAATGATAATACTACCTTCTTCTCATCAGTTCAGCTATGAGTTTATCCGTGTCCTCCGTCTGTTCCCTGTAAACAGCCAGTATCGAATGTTTCAGTAGCGCCGGGTCGGTGGAGCTGTGTATCCGTATTCCTTTTCGCATCAGCAGGACCTCGTCCACGAAGAAACTTTTACCGGAATCCATGAGGTCGTTCAGTGACAGCGTCTCCGCATCAATACTGTATCTCTTGCCCAACGAATCGAGGTGTCTGAACGCTATCCGCTGTGCACCGTATCTGTATCGTATGTATGATTCTCCCTTGTCAACGTGGACCATTCCCATCTGCGCTATCTCCTGCCATTGAAGTGAATCATCATCGAACACATGAACGGGATCGTCCAATATCACTAGATCCGCCTCGTTCTTCCTAAGTGATCTCAGATTGACGATGTCATCGGATATCAGAAGGTCCGTGTCGACATTTGCCGAAGATATAGCGGACATGAGCAACTCTT
Source organism: Methanomassiliicoccaceae archaeon (assembly GCA_009780795.1). Lineage (GTDB taxonomy): Archaea > Thermoplasmatota > Thermoplasmata > Methanomassiliicoccales > Methanomethylophilaceae > Methanomicula. Next base: position 4,738 of record WQZJ01000062.1, on the reverse strand, counting down.
CAGTGACAGGGGAGCATGCAACCGTGAACCTTCGCTCATCGGATAATCGCTCATCCGCCGACCTTAACGATTCCAGAAGGCTTGTGCCGCACTCGGTGAGCTTGGACCCGCGGGGCGATGTTCTGAGAACGAACTCGCCGATTATGTCCTCTAATTCTTTGATATGACGGTGCGCCACCGGAGGTGAGATCCCCAGTGCCGTCGCGGCGGCGTTCATGCTGCCGTGCTCGTTGACCGCGTTCAGCACCTGTATCTGTCTGTCCGTGATCCTCCTTCCGCCAGAGGCGGCCGATGGCCTTATGTTCAGTTCCACGTCATGATATCGTATGACGGATATTAATTGCAGTCGCGTGCGCAGCGGGGCGGAATGTATATACCGCACGACCATTTTGACCCTTTGATGAGTGTTCGCAGGCTATCGGATACTGTTCTGGTCATAGGCTTGGGCAGTCCCATCATGACGGATGACGCGATCGGTCTCAGGGCGGCGGAGGCCGTCGAACGAATGATGCTTACTGACGTCGATGTTCTGCAGGAGGCGATAGGAGGATTGGACATAATCCCGATGATCAGAGGATACAGGAATGTCGTGATCGTCGATGCGATAAAGACCTGTGTCTACGAACCGGGGACGGTCATCCTCTTCAACCCTGAGGATTTTGAACCTACTGTCGCGAACGCGTCCGCCCATGAATTCAATCTGGCGACGGCCATGCGCATCGGAAGGCAGCTGGAGCCGGATATGATGCCCGAAACGGTGAGATTCGTTGCTATCGAGGTCTCTGATATAATGACCGTGGGCGAGACCATGACTGAGGCTGTGGAGAACGCCCTTCCTGACGCCGTCCGTGCGGTCGTGAACATCATAGAGGAATTTCAAAGGTCTATCTGATCTATCGACATCTTCGACAGTTCTTTTGTCTTTTTTCCGTAGACGGCTATGTTCAGTCTCTTTGAGGATATAACATCCGCCGCTGTCCTCATCACGTCCTCCTCGGACACATGATCCAGCGCGTCGAGATCGTTCATGAACGGTTCCGCCTTTCCGGTCAGCATGAACGATTTCGTGAGACGGTAAAGTCTGCTGTCGGTGGATTCCATCTTCCTTACCGTCGCCCCCTTTATCAGGTTCCTTGCCCGGTCCAGTTCACCTTGACGGAGACCGTCGTCCCTTATCTCCTTTAGTATTTCGGCGGTTGTCGTTATCGCCTTCATGACGTTATCCTCGGTCGACGACATGTACACGGCCATCGATCCCGCGTCCGAGTTCTGGTCTATCATCCCGTATATCGAGTACACGAGTGCTTTCTCCTCTCTCACACCTTGGAACAACCTTGAGCTCATGCCCGCTCCGAGCATCGCCGTCAGAAGGCGCAGCGCAGCCCTGTCCTCATGGTCCGCGGGATATGCGTGAAATCCCATCCCGGTGTACGTGTGATCCTCTTTTCTGGGGAACAGCTTGTACGCCGACCCGGTCCTGACGGGCGCCACCCTGACCGTTCTCATTCCTGCGGATGTACTTCCGAAGCTTCTCTCCGCCCATTCCTTCACATCTGCGGGGTCCACGGCCCCGCATGCGATCACCGCGATGTTCGGATGTCTGTACCGTTCCTCGAAATATTCCCTCAGATCGAGGTGCGTGAGCGCTGATACCACGTCCACCTCACCCGCCTCGTTCTGCGATAGTTCATGACCTTTCCAGAGCGTCTCCGCGAACAGTTTGTGAATGTACGATTCGGGATCGTTCTCCCACATGCTTATCTCCTGGAGGACTATCTTCTTCTCCAGTTCCACGTCATTCCCGGATATCAGCGGAGATGTGCATATGTCCGCCACCAATTCTTTCGCTATGTTCGACGTATCTTTCAGCGTTATCCCGTAGAACGCAGTCATCTCTTTGGATGTGAAGGCGTTCATCTCCCCTCCGGCGCCCTCCATCTCCTTGGATATCTGCAGCGACGTTCTGTTGTCAGTGCCCCTGAAGACCACGTGCTCCAGCAGATGGGATATCCCTCCTATACTCTTTCCCTCATCTCTCGACCCGGTGCGCACGGCCACCAAGAACCCGGCGCTTATCGTTCCCTCTATACTCTCCGTGACAACCGGTATACCGTTGTTCGTGTGTTCCAATGATATCTTGTCCACGACAACGGTAACGTTCGATGGATTAATAGCATTGTTGCATCATACACCAGATGATATGACATTCACCGTGCACGAGTACAAGGACGTCCGATGGAACAACACCATAGCGATCCTGGGCTTTCCGAGTGTAGGGCTCGCGAGTTCCATCGCCGCCAATTTCCTGGCGAGGACGCTGGAACTCGAGATAATAGGAGGTATAAGCTCATCGGAGTTCCCGCCGTATGCTGTTATTCAGGGTGGCGTGCCGCTTCCTCCGGTGAGGGTGTACGCCGGCGACCGCAACTGCGACGTGGACAGCGGTATGAACTGCGACGGCCTCATCGTCGTCACATCGGAGTTCATGCCCAAGATCGAGCAGCACCACCAGCTGGCGGTCACGTTCATGGACTGGTTCCAGAAGAACAACGTGAAGACGGTGATATGCCTCGAGGGAATACCGCAATTCGATCCCGAAGAGTCACGGATACTCGGCGTCGGGTCGACCCCCGCCGCCAACGAGATAATGCAGAGATACTCTATAGAGGGATTGGAGGACAGTCTCGTAAGAGGAACGTCAGGTGTTATGCTGTATGAGGGTGCGATGCGTGGCATGGACGTGCTTGCGATACTCGCCCCGGCCAGGGTGGATCTGCCTGACCCCAGAGGCGCCGCCAAACTGATGGAACCGCTGGCGAGGATGCTCCCCGAACTGAAGATCGACCCTGAACCGCTGTACAAGGAGGCCGAGGAGGCTGAGAGACGGATGGGCATACAGCAGACGGGGACGCTTGGGAACGTAAAGAACAAGGACTTCCTGTACGGGTGACACGATGGAGGAGATGGAGACCCTCTATCTGGTCCTGGTCCTTACCATCGGTGCCTGTTTCGCGATATTCGGTCTTATTCTCTATAAGCGTCCGCCGAAGAAGATCAACGCGTTGTACGGGTACAGGACGAAGAGGTCCATGAGCGACCAGAAGCTGTGGGATTTCTCTCAGCGGTACTCGGGAAAACTTATGTTCACCGCCGGGGTCATCTCCGTCATCGCCGGAATGGCCGTCTGGCTCATGTTCACGGTGACGTTAGCGGTCCTTGTACTGGTGGCGATCGTTCAGATAGTGATGGTATTCGCGACGTTCCCGCTGGTCGAGCGCGGGATGAAAAGAATGACTTGATGCACTGTTGCACAGATGTCCGAAGGCAAGTGTTTTATCCTCGACCGCCATGGCACGAACATGTACCTCGTCCCGATCGAATTCTTCGTCACCTCCGCATCAGCTGTGAGCGAGGTGTCCGATCTGAACGCGTTCGACAGGGCGCTGATCAAAATGGGGATAGGGGAGCAGAATCTGGTCGCCGTGTCGTCCGTCATACCTGAAGGATCCAAAGAGGTCGGCGTCTCCGATATCCCGATGGGTGCGGTAACGCACTGTGTCCTGGCGCAGATGCGCGCGGACGACGGGACTATAAGCGCCGGGATCGCGTACGCCCTCAGGAAGGACGGGAAGGGCGGTTATGTGGCCGAGGGCCGTATGCGCGCCGGGAAGGACGAACTGATCCTGTCGTTGAATGAGAAGATGAACGAGATCGCCGCCGCGAGATGCGTTGAGTTGAACGAGATTAGATACGCCGCGGAGGAGATGACAGTGTCCAAAGGGATGTACGGTGCGTGCGTCGCTGCGCTTGTGTTCACGAGATACGGATAAAATGTATGGAATGGTCCTCTGCACCGAATGTCAACGTCCTCGGATCGCCGACCTTCATAGTGAAACGTCATCGTGTCCGTACTGCGGCAGGACCGATGTGATCGACAAGATGGCCGTCCTTTTCCGCGATAAAGACCAGAACGCCGTCAGGAACGCCATCGGCGAAGCATCATCGTCCAAATATCCCGAACAGAGGAAGAAGGGCGACGACCCTGACCCGCTGTCCACACTGGTCTACGAATACGAACGCACATCCGGTGTGGTTGCGAAGCTCACGGTCCTCGCGAACGGCCTCACGCGCATCAGGGGCGAGTTCTCGGAAAAGGACGTGAACGAGCTGTTCCCCGACGACGGGGAGCGGCTGCTGAAACAAATGGTATCATGCGACATCGTCATCGAACTGCATCACGGGACGTACAAAGCGGTGTGAGTCACTGCGGTATGTCCTTTCTGCTCTTGCCCTCGGTCCTCAGGACCTCTCTTATCACTTTCGGCAGTTTGACGTAGACGATGTGATAGAAATACCCGACGGACAGAAGGAACGCGAGTATCAGGAACAGGTAGAACAGCGTACTCGAGTGATTGGCCCATACCTGTGACATCAGCAGCTGGTATGACACGCTTATTATCAGCGCCTGTATCAGGAACTCGAATGGTCTTTTCCTTGCTATGCCTTCGCCCACCGTCATGCCGGTTGCCGAGTTAAGCACGACCGTCTGGATCGATATCAGCGCGAACAGGACCCACATCATGATACTCGATCCCTCTACGACGGGGGACACCGCGGATGATGCGTAGAACACGAAACCGAACGCGAACGCCCCGCCTATCCCGACGCCGAGCCCGAAACCGTAGAACAGCGTATCGGACTTACCGTGGAATCTTTTCAGATTCAGAACAATGAGTTT
>WQZJ01000061.1 GCA_009780795.1 Methanomassiliicoccaceae archaeon | reverse complement strand
TCCGGGAAGTCGACAAGATACGATTCCAGATGACGGACCGCCTCCATTTCCTTCCCGTTGGCCGCCAGCATCCTGGCCTTCTTCGGACCGCGGATGCTCGCCTCTGTGGTGAGACGCATCTCGTCGATGACCTTCCTTCTGAGCACTGTAATAGAATTATCGCTGAGCCACGGATATCGCCTCTGTAGCATCGCGAAATATCCGTCCGCGGTATCATTCATTTCCGCCGTGCCCTTGACGAATATCGAGTACGGTATGTTCAGTTCGAGGGAACCGTATCTCACTTTGAGCGAAAGGCCGATCATATCTTGACGCACGCACCCGACGGGTCCCGTTTGAACTTCCCGAACTCCTTCAGAAGGGATACCTGCTCTTTGCTGAAGACGGGGCCGTCCGCGCATATGCGCATACCGTCCGCCACACACGAGCCGCACGAACCCGCGCCGCATTTCATGAATCGTTCCAGTGACAGGAGACACTCGATACCCGCGTCCACACATGCCTTGTGAAGATGGTACAACATCACTTCCGGTCCGCACGCGGCCACGAGATCATATTTTTTGAGACTCATCTTTTCGACCATCAGCTGCACCGCGTTCCCTTTGAAACCGCGGCTTCCGTCGTCGGTGGAGATCCACACGTTCTTAGAATGTCCTTTCGTCTCCTCTTCCATGATGATCTCGTTCGCATTCCTCGCACCGATTATAGTGTCCGCGCCGGTCGCACGTATCAGGGGCATCAGCGCAGCGGTCCCGACGCCGCCTCCGACCGCCAGTATTCTCTTTCCGTCGTATGACGAGAACCCGTTACCGTACGGCCCTCTCACTCCGACGAGATCGCCCTCGTTCAATTTATGGATCGCTTTCGTGGCATCACCTATTGCTTTCACGGTGATGCTCTTAATCATTCCGACGGAGGACAGTGACATGGGTATCTCGTCCACTCCGGGTATCCATATCATGACGAACTGTCCCGGTGTTGCTTCTCTATTCAGAATGAACTCGAATGTTTTCGTGTCATGTGATTCCGTCCTGACAGCGGTTATCCTGACAGCGTCACTCATGCGCAACACCCACCATCTTCTCTATGGACGAATAACCGAACTCTCTCATGAAGCTCTCAAGCCCATTGTTTATCTTATCGAACACGTTGATGTCCCTGCCGATCGCACTCCCGACCTGGAATGCCGACGCACCGGCCATTATGTATTCCAAAGCGTCCTTATGATCACTTATCCCGCCGACGCCCACCACCGGTATGTCCAACGCTGCGCGGAGGTCATATACGGCCCTCACCCCGACGGGCCTCACGGCCGGTCCGGATAACCCTCCGAACCTGTTGCTCAATACCGGTTTAGCAAATTCCGGCGATATCGACATAGCTCTGAGCGTATTTATCGCGACCACTGCATCCCCGCCCGCATCCTGAACCGCTTTCCCTATCTGTGTGAGGATGTGAGTGTTCGGAGTAAGCTTTGCGTGAACGGGGATCTTCACCGCATCCTTTACCGACGAGACGATCTTGTGGACGATGTTCACGTCGGTACCCATCTCCATCCCGTAGCCCTCAGCGTGTGGGCATGAGAGATTCAGTTCAACGGCAGACGCGCCGTATATCTCCATCTTACCGGCCAATTCCGCGAACTCCTTCGACGACGATGCGAAGACGGAACCGATTATGGTCCCTTCCTTGACAGCTTCATCCATTTCTTTTTCGAACTCGTCTATACCGGGATTGGGGAGTCCCATGGCGTTCATGCAGCCGAACGGGAACTCTATGAACGTCGGATTGGAGTGTCCGTTCCTTTTCACGGATCCGATCGATTTCGTCACGACCGCGCCGGCACCCAGTCTCAACATGCGGACCATGGACCCTCCGGTCTCGTCCATTATGCCCGATGCGACCATCCCGGGGCGTTCCAGTTCGAGGACGCCGACCCTCGTCTTCAAGATATTCATCACACACGTATCAATATCTCAAATAAAAACCGATTCGACGTACGCATGACCCGAAAGACCAAAAATAGGTGATGCCATACGGATGCGCATGGACGTGTCCCTGATACGCAAGGATTTCCCGACGATAAAGGCCGGCGGCAGCGTATATTTGGACAGCGCCTGCCAAACTCTCAGACCTCTCAGCGTCATAGAGGCGATCACATCATACTACACGGATTTTCCGGCATGCGGCGGACGCAGCGTTCATTCGATGGCAACGAAGGTGTCCATGGAAGTGGATTCGGCCAGAGAGACGGCCGCGTCGTTCTTCGGCTGTAAGGATGCACGAAGTTTCATATTCACCAAGAACTGCACTGAGGGAATGAACATAGTGGCGAAAGGCTTCGGTCTCAGGAAAGGGGACGCGGTCCTCACGACGGACATGGAGCACAACTCCAATCACGTCCAATGGGTGGAGATGGCCAAGGACACAGGGATAAAGAGGAAGATAACGAAGACGTCCGTCGAAGGCGTGTTCGACATAGAGGATTTCAAGAGGCAGATGACGAACGACGTGAAGCTGGTGTCGATGGCGCACACCAGCAATGTCACCGGGTCCTCGATCCCCGTGAAAGAGATAACGGAGATAGCGCATGACAAAGGTGCAGCGGTACTTATCGACGGGGCGCAGGCGGCACCGCATACGCCCGTGGACCTGAAGGGATTGGACGTGGATTTCTATTCCGTTTCCGTTCATAAGATGCTCGGACCGTCCGGGATGGGGATGCTATACGGGAAGGAGGAACGTCTGAAGAAACTCAGACCGCTGATATACGGCGGAGGTACCGTAGGTTTAGCAACGTACGATTCGGTGAAGCTAACCGGCCATCCGGAGAAGTTCGAGGCGGGCCTCATGGATTATGCAGGGGTCATAGGCACCGCCGCGGCGCTGCGATATCTCTCCAAGATAGGCATGAAGAACATAGAATCACATGAGGAAGGGTTGCAGAGGCTGATAGACAGGGAGCTCTCGGACGTGTCGTCACTGTCTACAGTGGGCCCGCCGGAACGCAGAGGTATATTCTCGTTCAACATCGCCGGGATGAGCTCCCATGACATAGCGATGATGCTTGATAACGCTGATAACGTGATGATAAGGTCGGGGATGCATTGTGCCCATCCGTTCTTCGTCTCGCGGAACATGAACGGATGTGCCAGAGCGTCATTCCACATATACAATGACGAGGGGGACATCCTCAGGTTCACGAATGCTGTGAGGAAATTGGCAGCCACATTCTCGAAATGATCCCCTCGATACGATCTTGTTTCAAAAAATAAGACCAGCTCAATTGTTGCGACATCGTCGCAACAATTTTCGCATTAGAGGATACGGGACCTCGCGACCGATTCCTCAATATGCTGCGGCCAGGCATGAGTGTTTTATATCTCTTTGACCATTGGAATTATAACATGTTCGATTACAATGAAGCTGAACGGGTCATTGAGATGGCGGACAAAAGATAGGGCCAGATCTCATGATAGTGTTCGGTTCGGTTGCCAATGGAACAGCGGATAAGGATAGCGACCTCGATTTGATCCTTGTAAAAGAATCGGACGAGAATGGTTTCATCCGCAGTGCCAGAGCGAGAGTGGCATTGAAGGATTCTAACATCCCGATAGACATAACCGTCTATACTCCGGAGGAGTTCAAAGAGAGATTGTCAAACAAATACTCTTTGGCCTATGAGACCATGGCAACGGGAAGGATAGTCCATGGCCCAGTTTGAAAGCGCCGAGGCTTAAGACGAAGATCTGCTGAAGATTTTCGGACCGCCGAGATATTGGTGGACAGCGATGATGAACTTCTGGCGCAGATAGGATCTCACCTACAGCAATTCACAGAAAAGAAGATGAAGGCCTGCTTACAGGAGCACGGTGCAGATTATCCTAAAACCCATGATCTCGTTTCTCTTCTGAAACTGTTCCCTCAGGAAAAGATCACCGAAGAAGATGAGATGTTCGCATACGTTCTTTCAAGATTTGCAGTAGAATCCAGGTATTTTGACAGTTTCGAGCCCCCGCTGGATGGTTGGCAGATGATGACCAGGACCAAAAAGTTTGCGGAATCGATCGAAACGCTATGGAAATGGCGCTGAGTAGGATCGTATTCCATTCCTGTTCATGTGAGCTTCTCCATGATGACGGTATCCGAGGACCTGCTGAGCTTGAGTATGTCCCCGTATCCGAACACCCCGTCCGACGTCATCATCAGAACATTCGTCCCGCCCTTGTATGTTCCGCGCTCCGTCGTCATCGTTACCAGATATCCGTCGAACTCCGCATACGATGACGGGTTCGGCAGGATATCTGACATCGGTACGGTGAATGTGTCCATCTTCGAGTAGTAGAAATCATCGATCAGGTATGCGATCTCATCGGGGATGTCCGATTCCATACTCACCGTATGGGATTCGTACATCCCCGTCACCGGGACGACCACCGCCGCCAGCAGGATGAGGCCGCATATGCCCATGCATACCCGTGCTATGGTGAACTCCATCATACGATCTCCACCTTTACAGCATGGTCGCCGTCCGCGACATCGCCGGTGATCAGCAGCATACATGAACCGGAGATCACCAATCCGTCGGTGATGAACCGCACCGGCGGCCTGTCCATATATCTGACAGACGTCTGGTCGCCCTTGTACATAGTTTTCACGGAGTACGATCCGGCCCCGCCGCCGCCGGGTATCTCTATCTCGCATCCGTCCGGGAGGCTGATCGAAACGGTACGAGAACTTCCGATACCTGAATAATGGACCGCGGCGGCGGCATTGAACATCCTGTCTATCTCGCAGTTCATGGCTGACGTTGCATTATTCGCCTCTCCGTGTTCCATGGCGCCTGCTAGCACCGGAACGGACAAGGAAAGGATGAGGACGACCACCATCAGTTTCACCGGGAGGTCGATCACTCCTTTTCTGCCGAATCTCAAGCTACCACCGTCACTCTCGCAGCCGAGTTCGTACCGTATCCTGACAGCGACACGTCGACAGTTATGAATCCTATCTTGGATCCGCGTAACGAAACGTGAATGTTATCGAACTCCACATAACCGTGTGCGTCCGTCACCCCATGCACGGTACCGCCGGAGGATGTCATCACGCTGCATCCGCTCAGTACCACCGTGGCACCGGCAAGACCGTCTCCGTTCTGATCGGTCACGCATATCCTGACGTAACCTGTATAGGTGTATCTCTCGGAACCGGAGGCCTCTTCCAACAATATACTTTCGGATTCGACGTTCACGGACCCAATGCTGTGCGGTGTCTCGAGGGCACCCATCCATCCTATTATTATCGCGGTCCCCAGCGTTGCCACCAGTATTATTATCATCAGTTGCAGAGGCAATCCTTCGATGCCCCCTTCCTTACTCTTCCTGAGCCTTGACATTCGTGCCATGTATCAAAATTCTCGGTGTACGCACTTAAAGGGACGGCACTACAGTTAGTATAACTCGTCTTAACGATGCGAACAAATAGATTATATCGGTAGTATGTATACAAGAGAAAAGAGGAGGGTGAGACACATCAGCGATGCGAACAGTCCTATCGTGATCGAGAACTTATCAAAGAAGTACGGAATGTTCATGGCGGTCGATGACCTCACGATCTCCGTGAAGAAGAACAGTTTCACAGGTTTTTTGGGACCCAACGGAGCGGGTAAGAGCACAACGATGAAGATATTGACGAATCTGATACGAGCTACGTCCGGTTCCGCATACCTCAACGGAGTGGATGTGACCAAGGACGCCAAGGGGGCGCTCACTGATGTCGGCACCGTGGTGGAAACGCCGGAATTCTATTCCTACCTGACGCCAGTGGAAACGATGACGTATCTCGGCAAGATAAACGGCATGACCAGGGAATCATTATCCTCAAAGATACCCGAGATATTGGAAAAGGTTAAAATGATCGAGTGGGCCGACAAGAGGATAGGAACATTCTCCAAGGGCATGAGGCAGCGCATAGCACTAGGTCAATCGTTGCTTACCGACCCGTCGGTGATAATACTCGACGAGCCCACATCCGGTCTCGATCCCAGAGGGATGGTGGAGATACGTGAGATATTGAAATCACTCAAGACGCACGACCTCACGATATTCATGAGCTCGCACATGCTGTACGAGGTAAGCGACCTCTGTGACAGGATCGCGATGATCAACAACGGTAAACTGCTTGTACATGACGCCACGGACATGGTGATGAACCGCACAGGCGCCAGAATGGTAAAGATAAGATTACTTCGCGAACCGACGGCGGCAATTCTGAAAGACATATCGGCGCTGTCCAACGTTCTGAGCGCGGAGATCGAAGGTAACGGCATAAGCGTACGTTTGAACGGCAGGGATACCGAGCAGGCGACGCTCCTGAGGAGCGTGATGGAAATGAACATCGACGTGTACGGAGTTTCGAATGACAATCTGGAGTCGGTGTATCTCGACATGATAAAGGAGTCGAGGTGATACCATGGATGAAGTTCGTACGGATGCGGAACGGAAGAGCATGGGCAAAGAGGTATTGGATGACATAAGGCAGATCGGTGTGGTCACCAAATACGAGCTTTACAAACACCTGCGCAGCAAGAGGATGTACATATTCATCGGGCTGGCCATGCTCATGATAGTGCTGATGAGAGTACTGCTCGAACTTGCGAGCGGTGTCGATTCGGTGATCGATATCCTTGGGATCATACCGGATATGGCGTGGTACCTGTTCACCGTGGACATGCTCGTGATCATCGGGGTCGCATTGTTCTGCGCACCCGCGCTCGCATCCGAGTTCGAGGAACG
>WQZJ01000060.1 GCA_009780795.1 Methanomassiliicoccaceae archaeon | reverse complement strand
CGGTGCCGCAGCACATCATTATCATTCCCGCGGTTGTGAGGAGACGCGGATCGATCTTGTCCGACATACGACCTGCGAACGGTGTGACGACCGCTTGGACGACAGGCTGCATCAGTATCGCGAGCCCCGCGGCCGCGGCGTTCATGCCGCCGACGTTTTGCAGGTAGAGGCTCATCGTGTAGATGACGGCATAAGACGATCCGTAGTTGAGGAACGCGGCCAGCGTGGAGCGTCTGAATATCTTTCCCTTGAAAAGGCCCACCATGAGGACGGGATACTCATCCTTGGTCTCGAAGCCGAAGAAGATTATCAGTATCACGACACCGGCGGCTATGAACGCCGCCGAGAGCATGGACGGTACGGTCAGGACGCCGTACATGAGCGCAACTATACCGATACCGTAAAGCAGCGAACCCTTCAGGTCGAACGGTTCACCCTCGGACGTCTTGAAATCCTTTTTGAAGAAGAATATCACCAGTAACGCCGAGACCGAGAACGGTATCAGCGAGAGGAACATGTACCTCCACCCGAACATCTCCGTTATCACGCCGCCCAGCGCCGGACCCATGGAGGCACCGATGTATATGCACATGGTGTTCAGCGCAAGCGGAAGTCCCCTACTCGCCTTCGGATACACCTGCGCTATCATGGATATGCTGGTGGACGAGATGCACGCGGTCCCAAGACCGGTGACGAGCCTCCATGCGAGCAGTATCTCGAATGACGAGGAATACGCTGACATCAGCGATGAGAAGAGAACGATGATCACACCGATGATGAACATCATCTTCTTTCCGTAAAGGTCGGAAAGGCGGGACATCGGCACCATGAACGCTACCGATGACAGGAAATATGCCATCACCAGCCATCCCTGGGTGTGGGCGCTTATATGGAACTCGCCGGCGATGGTGGGCACGGCGAGGTTGATCATCGTCGTCGTCAGCGGTGCCATGAACGCGCCGATGCAGCAGGCGATGAGCACTATGCGTTTTTCTCGTGAAGAGAAATCAGTGCCTTCTCCGTTCATGTATACCTTTCAACGTGATTTAAGATATAAGGGATGCGATACGAACCACGGTTTTTGTAACATTCCGAAGGGTTCCGTCCCTTCGGGCCCCGGGCATACCGCAGCGTGTCGCGATGTGAAGGGAGATATAAGTGGACGCGGCGAGATTCGAACTCGCGGCTTCTACCTTGCGAAGGTAGCGATCTACCACTGATCTACGCGCCCTTAGCCACGCAAATAAATGGGAAGTATATAGACTTTCATATGCCGCCTTTACCGCGGAAGGGCGTCACAGGCCTATGTACTGTTCTATCTCGTCCCTGAACTCCGCGGTGTTCGGGAGTCCGAGCTTCGCCAGCGCCGCGGTTATCGTCTCAGCGTCGGTCATCCCGATACCGGTCGATTCTATCAGTGCCCTCGAATACTCGGAGTGATGTATCCATTCCGGCCTCCATTTTTCCATGGGGTCCCGTTTTCGGACGGTTATCATCCGTCCCGGTACGGCGAGGAACCCGTCGTCCTCCGCCGCCCTTCCGAGGTATATGCATGACGCTATCGCATCCTCAACGCCCTTCTTCAGCGCGGGTGTTATCCTCTGCAGACCGAGCGTTCTCTTCACGCGGTTGTGTATCACGTCCCTGCATACCGGGGATTCCAACTCTATGACCTCCGACACCGCGTTGAACAGCGCCGGATCCGATTTCATTTCCACGGATATCTTCGATAGTACCGATGACACCTTGTTCCAGAGGCGCTTCTTGGCCACATCCGGGTTACTGTACCAGTCCATCGACCAGACGCGACACATATCCCAACCCATCCTGTGCAGCATGTACGAGAACATCCTGTCCCTGTCCCTCGTGTATCCTATCCTCTGATATGTCTTTCCGTCGAGGCATATCGCCAGAACGAACACGTTCGGGTCCTTGGGCGAACATACGGCGAGGTCGATCCTGAATGACGATGTACCGATGTTCATCCTTGTCTTGACGCCTTTCGACGCAAGGAACGCAGCAATGGATTCAGCCAGTTGGTCCTTCATGGGCGGTGTGTCCAGTTTCGATGTGTGTCCGAATTCCGCATATTCCAGATAAGCCTGCAGCGCCTTCACGCCCTCCGGGACGCCCTCTCTCATTCCCATGTCGGCTGATTTGAAATTCGAGAATATGACGCATTGCTCCCTCGCTCTGGTCATGAGGACGTTCAGTCTTCTCTCCCCGCCCTCACGGTTGAGGGCGCCGAAGCTCTTTGAGAGTTTTCCGTCGGTGTCGTACCCGTAGCCGATGCTGACGAACATCACATCACGTTCATCGCCCTGTATGCTCTCCAGATTCCGTATCATGAACGGTTCGTCAGCATGTCTCATCATATTGGCGCGGGCATCGGGGTGGCGCTTGAACATCTTCTCCACCTCTACGGCTATCGCCTTCTGCTGATTGATGTTGAACGTCGCGATCCCGAGGCTCCTCTCCGGCGTATCTATGTAATGGTGCCAGACCGCCCTTGCGATCATCTTCGCCTCCTTGGGGTTCGACCCCGTTATGCCTCTTTCGTAGACGGCAGTTCTGACATACCTGAGCCTGAGCCCCATGTTCTCCGGAGGAGGGCACGGTGACGGACAGACCATCAGACGGTCATCGTAGAACAGGCGGTTGGACAGCGCCATCAGGGAATCATGACGGCTTCTGTAGTGCCACGACAGCACTCTTACGGGAAGTGCGGCACGGCACAGGTTGAGAAGACTCTCCATGTCCGTGACCTCCGCCACCTCGTTCGTGCTGTCCCCCTTCTTCTCGAAGAATGCGGTCGGAGGCAGCTGTTTGGAATCTCCCATTATCACTGCCTGTTTCGCCCTCATCAGCGAACCGACGGACTCCGCGGGCTGGACCTGGGATGCCTCGTCAAAGACGACAACATCGAAATTCATGTTCCCGCGGCCAATGAACTGCGCCACGGACGGCGGGGACATCATGAAGCACGGTTTTATCGCCTGTACCGCCTTCCCTGCGAGGCTCATTATCTTTCTCACGGACATCTGCCCGTGCCCTCTGTTGAACTCTCCCTTCAGTATCCTGATCTCCTCGTCCTCGGACAGCATGCGCTCGTTCGTCATCCTTGCGAGACGGACGGCCAGTCTGGCCTTGTTCGTCTCCAGTATGGAGCGGTCAAGTATATCGTGATCCTTCAGCAACATGTCCTGCCCCTCGAACGAGAACACTCTGAGCGGTTGCCGTTCGTTCACGGCCGCCGTGAGCAGTGCGCCGGCGAAGTTCAGTGTGAACGTATCCACCAGATCGTTCGGGTGTATGTCGCCGGAACCCATCCTCCCTGCCATCTCGGAGATGGGCGTACCGTCGAACTTGTTCAGGAGGTCGCAGTAGTTGCTCCATGGCCTGAGCGAGTCGATGTTCACTGACAGGTCCTTCAGCCATTTCCTCACAGCCGCCGGTTTTATGTCGCCGCGCTCCTCCTTTACCTGAGGGCCGACGATGCTGTTTATAAGGTCAATGGAGCGCAGCATGTCGTTCACGCACATATTGAGTTCAGAGACCTTCGAGTCCAACGGCGTACCGTGCGTCCCTCTTGAGATCAGCAGGGCGGTCGCGTCAGTGAACTTACCGCTTTTTATGTTCCTCTTCACGATGACGGTCCAGTCCTGTATCCCTTTCAACTCCTTTGCGTCGGATGATGTCCCCTTCCATCTGTCCCCGAACAGGTTCTTCGGATCGAAGGACGAGAACGCGGCCGACTCCTTCTGATATTTGGATATCTTCTCCAGGTCGGTACCGATGTCCGCCTCGGCCACCGGGCCGGAATGCGAATGCGAGTCCATGATCTTTTTCAGTTCCTTGAGCGTGCTTTTGTAAAATATCCCTTTCGTCGACTTCTCGTGGCGCGCCCTGAGGTCGGCCACGTCCGCGTTGAGTATCGAATCATTGTATCTCCCGAGGAGGTCACCGCGTAGCGCCTGAAGCGACGCGACGGCGGATATCATCGGTTCTGTGTTACGTACGTACTCATCCGGATCGCCCTCCATGATCTCCTTGAGCGCCATGCCGCCGTATTTTCTCATGTTCTCGCATGTGACGCTAAGCTCAGATATCTCGGTAAGCGTCTGCGGGACGGTGACGCCGATCAGCCTGCATATCTCCTTGGCGGATGACTGTACCTCGTCGAGTCTCTTGTTCACATTGTTCACGTTGTCGCGCAGCGAATGCTCACGGTCCGGTGTGAAACCGCATACCTTATGGTCCTTCCAGACGTTCTTCTTGACGGGCATGACCTGCGGCATTATGTCTGCCGCCGATCTGAGCAGTGTGACGATATCGTCCCACATGTTATCGTCTATGCCGACGGGTTCCTTTATCTCCACTCTGACAGGGTTGCGGCGTCTCCGCTTGATGGAGGCGTGCGCCGCCTCGCGCATCCCTATGAGCTGATACGGTGTGAGCCCTCTGTTGCCGATGGGCGCAGAGATAGCGTTTGCGTACGCGTCGAGTTCGGAGCGTACACGCTCCAGCTTGGCGCACTCCTGTTCGGATGCAGGCTCAAAGGACGCTTCAGTTGATATGGATCTCTCCATCTCGCGGAGGAAATTCCTGCGATTGGAGTTCTCGCTGTGCAGTTCCATGACATATCTGGTGAGACCGGCATCGTCCAGTCTCTTCTTGACGATGTTCAGCGCAGCCATCTTGTCGCTGACGAACAGGACGGTCTTTCCGTTGCCGAGACATTCGGCGATTATATTCGCTATCGTCTGTGATTTTCCCGTCCCGGGAGGGCCCTCGACGACCACGGAACGACCGTCGAGCACATCAAGTATGACCGACATCTGTGACGCGTCCGCGTTGAGTATGGAGTATGTGCATGACGGTATCCCTCTATCCTCCCTTTTCTCAAGGTTTCCCTTCGGAGGATTGAGTATCGTGTCCGCCAGCGGTGAGATCGACGACCATGTGGATGTGTCAAGGTCGTTGTACATGACCGATCTGCTGTAATCGAACACGTCGATGACAATGTTGTCGTTGACCCCGAACTCCGATCTGCCCTCTATCGATGCCTTCAACGTCTCGATGCACTTGCGCATGTCGGCGACCGTCTCGATAGGTTCGAGGGACGGCACACGAACGTTGGATTCCTTCAGCTTCTCGATGAGCGTCGGAGACACGCATACGTCATCGCCTGACCAGAATATCCGTACGTTTCCGGTGTCGTCACGTTTGAGACGTGCAGGAAGTAGTATAACCGGCGCTTTGTTGCCGCCCTTTCCCTTCCAAACGATGAAACCCATTGCCACGAATACCGTGGTGTAACCAAGATCGTTGAAATCCTCCTTGTAGCGTTGTATAAGTCTCTCCAGTTTACTGTCGATGTCGCTCCTGGAGGATAACGATCGGAGGTCATCGGAGCTCGCGGCGGCCATCCTGACGTTGGTCACACGGAGGCCGCCCCCGTCTATGACGAGTTTCGTCAGGACGTCGTCCATCGTGGATTCGACGATCTGAACCGATCGTTCGTCCTTGACCTGATAGTTCACGAGATTGTTGGTCTTACCCATCTCGAGCAGCTGCGCTCTCAATTTTTCGATGTCATCAGCAACGTTCTTCGGCAAGTCGGTCCCTTCTTCCTTACGGGATGGAAGTAGCAAACGTTTAACACTTTCCTTTGAACGGACCGTTTGAAAATTCCACGTCCATAGTCGGCGTTACCCTATAGTATCATTTTTTCGTGAGAACCGTGTCCGATAACGACAAGGAAAGTTCCACATGTTTGGTTCAATATCATTTAAGAATAATGTATAAATATAATCCTACTAGACTTAAATTCCTACGGATGGATACGCGGAACGGTGCGCAAAATGGTAAAGCTTACCGAGAACATGAAGACTGATCTGAAGAAAGTGAGGATGATCCCGTTCGCGACCGCCACCGCGTCCGGGGAACCGAACGTGGTACCTATCGCCGTGTACCGTCTGATGCCGGATGACGAGACGTTCTGGGTCATAGACAATTTCATGAAAAAGACGCTTGAGAACGTGAAGAATAATCCAAGGGTGTCGTTCTATCTTTGGACGCCGGACACGTCCGGTGCGTACCAGATGAAAGGCACCATAACAGAGGTCGTGAACACAGGTCCTGAGTTCGAAGAGGCGAAATTATTCGCAGGCACAATAATCCCGGGCCTGCCGACAAAAGGCCTCCTGAAGATGAAGATAACCGATGTGTATTCCGTCTCGCCCGGACCCACGGCCGGCGAGAAACTGCTTTGATCATTCGGCGGTCATATACATCTGTGCGGCGCCCAATACTGCCGCCACCGGTATGAATGCCGCATAGAACAGGTTCGGCGCGCTCACGAAGTACAGCACCCCGAACAGCGCCGCACCGGACACGGCGCCGAAGATGGCGCCCAGTTTCACTCTTCTCTTCTTAGTTTCAGACATCATGTTTCACACCTTCACCTTCAACACACTCTCGACCGCCGCGACCATGTCGTCCGCGATGCGCGACGCCTCGCCTACGTAGTTCGTCGGATCCGTGTGGCGGCGCATCTCCTCCTCTGTCATGACCCCATCCAGTTTTCCGCACCGCAGCAGAACGTCCAGCAGATGCTCGTCGTTCTCCGCCGCCGTCATGGACGCTTCTCGCAGGATCTCGTGCGCGTCCTGTCTTCCGACACCTTTCTCGACGGCGGCCATCATTACCGCCTCGGCCATCATCAGTCCTTTCGCCGAGTTCACGTTGGCGAGCATGCGTTTTCTGTTGACGACGAGACCGCCGATCACATCGTCCATCTTGCAGAGCATATCGTCAAGCAGTGCGAACACATGCGGCAGTATGAAACGCTCCGCACCGGAGTTGGACAGGTCGCGCTCATGCCACAGTACCTGATTCTCGAACGTCG
>WQZJ01000059.1 GCA_009780795.1 Methanomassiliicoccaceae archaeon | reverse complement strand
CGACGCCGCCACTCCCGAAAGTAATTCTCTTCCGGACGCGGTGTCCGTTATCGCCTGCGCCGCTGTTTCCAGGAAGCACATCTCCGTGCACGGGCCGCCGGCGGTGTAATATTGGTTCGCAGTAAGTATGTCGGTGTTCGCATCGATCGCAGCGGACACATGCGCCGATATCTGCAGCGTCTCCCGGGATGTGGTTGTACCGAACCTCATGTGTATCACCCCGTCCATATGTATGTCCGCACCGAATATCGCGGCCGACGCTAACGTGGTCGCGAGACCGCATATCGCAGTTTCCTCGATACCGCCGCAGAAGCCGCCGAACATGGGCATCTGCTCTATCATCACGGTATCGCCGTTGATGGCCCATCCGGCGAGGAGATTGAGACCGGTCATATCCATCTTCAGCTCGTTGAGCTGAGAGCACAGATGCAGATCGTTCTTGAGAAATGCGGAATCCAGGCTCGATGCCAGCCGCCCGGCGGCGGACAGGGGCGTGTCCGGCCCCTTTATCGCCATCCCCGGACGCCTTGCCCTGGTCATCCCCTCTCTCAGCCCCCTTATCTCGGCCAGCGTGGCCTTTATCTCGTAGGGGGTGTTCGCCGCGGGCGGATGTCCGTTTATCGTCGCCGGCACACCGCTCGCCAGGGAGTCGACCATTGACTCCTGTGCATACGCCTGCATCATGCTGACGAACAGATCCTCGGATACCAACGTTCCGGTGGGCCCTCCCTGTATTATCGGCCCGGCGGCACTGTTCCCGATACGACGGGCGCATATGACCTCGTCCCTCCCGCTGCCGAGTCTCAGCCTTCGAGTGGCCTTCTTGAGTCCCTCGAACACCTCTGATTCCGTTATGCGCATGACCCTTCCGACATCCGGGTTGAAGAATCCGGATATGACGAGCATCTCGACACCGGCGGAGAACAGACGGTTGGCGGTGTCCCTGTCCTCTGGTATTATGTTCTTGCCGAAGTTCAGTTCGTATTTCCCTTTGAGCAGTGCCGCGTTGCTCGGAATCACGGTGTAGTCCCACACATCCTCGCGCACCTTCTCACCGTTCTGAAACCTGTCGTGCGCCTCGAATATCGATACCGCCTTTGGTGCCGCCATAGTGTCTTCCCCGGTTGTTCTCGTTAGGTCATTGGGCGGACAATATTTAACATTTTAGTTAAAGTATTAAATGATTTCTTATAAATGGTCGCACTCCTAATGTAATAGTATATAAAATTATCTTTTTAGATGTGAACAGTGATTATCACAGAACAGGCAATGCAAGCACACGGCGCACATACTCCGTCATTGTCGCAGGATACTGGACGCGAACACATCGCAGAACTCTCATGACGATGTCCTGAATACGGGACTTCCTCATGCCGTACCCGTGAAAAACGCATGAGCACGTCGTGTCCTCTTAAAAGCTTATATACAGGTCAGTAGTATGCGGTCGCTGCGCAACAATAAGCTGCGAACGGAGATGTGCCCGTATAGGGTGAATCCGGAAAGGTGATATCAATGGCAAACGAAAACAATGACGGTCCCGCGACCGTGAGCGGCAAGAGCATGTACAAGTACATCGCCGAGGCCTGGAAGAATCCTGACAAGAGTTATTTGAAGGAGCTTAACAAAGAGAGAAGGTACCAGTGGAGAAGGGAAGAGAACTTCTGCCGCGTCGAGAGACCCACGCGCCTTGACAGGGCGAGGGCCCTGGGATACAAAGCGAAACAGGGCTACGTCATAGTCCGCGGAAGGGTCAGAAAGGGAACCTTCAACAAAAGAACGATCAAAGGCGGAAGGAGAGCGAAGAGAAAGGGTATCACCAAGATAACCGTCGGTAAGAGCCTTCAGAGGCTCGCCGAGGAGAGGACGCAGAAGAGATACCCGAACCTTGAGGTACTGAACTCCTACTGGGTAGGAATGGACGGTCAGTACGAATGGTATGAGGTAATTCTCGTTGACCCGCACCACTCCGTCATCAAAGCGGACCCGAAAATAAACTGGATCTGCGACCCCACGCACAGTGGCCGTGTCTACCGCGGAAAGACGTCCGCGGGCCAGAGAGGCCGCGGACTGCACAAGAAGGGGAAGGGCGTCGAGAAGTGCAGACCTTCGATAAAGGCGAAGGGAAGAAAGGGGAAGTAAAACCTTCCCGGCCCAAACTTTTTCAATTCTTATCCCCTTGTTAATAAGTTAAAGTTTATACGTTCGTACTCACATTATGTAACGGAGATTACATGGGTACTTTCATCATAAAGAAAACCAACACGGGCTTTAATTTTCGCCTTGAAGCAAGCAACAAACAGATGATATGCATGTCACAGGTATATTCATCGCTGTCAGCCTGCAAGGCCGGGATCGAGAGCATCCGCAAGAACTGCGGCGCAAAGATAGAGGATCAGACGCTGAAGAGTTTCGAGACCTTGACCAACCCGAAGTACGAGCTGTACGTCGACAAGGCAAACGAGTACAGGTTCAGGCTGAAGGCATCGAACGGAGAGAACATCCTGGCGTCGCACGGATATGCGTCGAAGTCCGGGTGCAAGAACGGTATCGACAGCATCGCCAGGAACGCTCCCGATGCGGATGTGATAAAAGAGGAGTGAAACTCCGTTCTCGACAACGGGACGCTTCGGCGTCCCTTTATTTTCATATTTCTGAACGTATGGTCTCCAGCATCGCCGAGACCTCATCGTCGCTCATCCCTATCGTAGGGAAATATACCGGTACGCCGTATGTGGACACATCCACATCCTTCAGATCATCGATCGAGGTTCCCAGGACGACACCCATGACGTCCTTTCTGTGCTCGGAGGTGTCGCTGACCATTTTCAGCGACGGATCGAACGCCCTCAGCACATCAATGCCGTGATCGCCCTGGACTATCGCCCTGCACCCTCTCTTCATCATAAGCCATGCTGACAGAAGTCCCCTGTCATCGTCAACGGATGCGACCACCTTCCCCTGACTGCCCAGCGGAAGACCTGCATGAGCTCTGATGTACTCGCTGAATATGTGTGCTTTATTGTTTCTGACCTCTATGTGGAACGTCACGTCCGGGTCTGTAAGGTCCACTTTGATACCTTCGTTGGCAAGGAATATCGCCGAACCGGCCTGTTTACCGAGTTCCATGCTGTTGTACGTATGCGAGCCTTCCCTTCTCGCTCTGACGGCGAAACTCTGTCCCTTCTTTATCCTCGATCTTGAGAAATCTGCCGCGGCGGCGCATATCTCGTCCATGCCGGCGCCGCATGTCTCCGTCACAGACAGCGAAGCGATACCGAACACTCTTCTCAGTGAGCGCACAGCAGCATCCGTATCGGCGGCGTTCACGTAGAACCGTGACACACCGGCGACTATCAGCGCCTCCACTCTGTCCGCGGAGAGCATGTTCATCATATTGTCGCGTAACTGCGTTTCGAATCTTTTCCTGACCGGTCTGCTCTTCAGACCTATCTCCGAATATCGGACGAGTATCGTGGGCACACCGAAGAGTAGAAGGAACGGAGTAATAATGCTGTCGTTCGGGAAATGACTTATTACAACGAGACGTTAACGTGACATATGGACTCGGTTCTCATCATAGGCCTCTTGGTTCTGTCACTGATAGCGGGGCTGATCGGTTCTCTCTTCGGGCTCGGAGGAGGGATAATAGTGGTGCCCGTCCTAACGATATTGTACGGCATGGACGCGAGGTCCGCGATGGCGATAAGTCTGGTGGCGATCGCCGCCATATCGGCGACGAGTGCCTCGTCACACATAAAGAACCGAATAGCCAATGTGCGCATCGGCCTGAGACTTGAGGTCGGTGCGGCGGCGGGTGCCGTCGCCGGTGCGGTGATCGCGCTGCACGTCCAGTCGTGGGTGCTCGCGCTCTGCTTCTCCGGCGTGCTGATATACAGCGCGATATACATGTTCGTGAGGCCGGAGCGCATCATACCGCCGGGCGATAACGAGGAGAATAGTTTCACGTACCATGACAAAGCGTCCGGGAAGGACGTGGGGTACGAGGTCAGGAACATCAATACCGGCACCATAGGATTCGTGGCTGCCGGCGTCACGTCCGCATTGAGCGGCGTGGGCGGCGGATCGATCAAGATACCCGTGATGAACGTGCACATGCACATCCCCATGAAAGTGGCGGCGGCCACCAGCAGCTACGTCATCGGAATAACAGCGTTCAGCGGTGCCGCCGTGTACCTGCTGAGCGGCGTCATAGACGTACAGACGGCAGCGTTCGTCACAATAGGTGCGTTCGTCGGTTCTGTGATAGGAGTGCGGATACTGACGATGATAGACGCCGGTAAGCTGAGACGTTACTTCTCGGTGCTGCTCCTATTCCTCGCGGGCGTGATGCTGCTGAACGTCGGAGGGATCATATGAATCTCGAAGATAACACATCATTCGTGTTGAGGTACGGTTCGCTGATCGGTGTCATGTTGGTAGCGATAGGCGTGATCATGCACGCCGTCGGCGTAGGTGCGAACGAGGAGGTTATGATAGCGGGCATAGCCGTGATCGTCTTCACGCCGTTCGCGTGCATGATCATCTCGTTCACCACGTTAGCGGTGAACAGGGAGAGAAGATACGCTATCCCGGCGCTCGCGCTCATCTTGATAACGGTGGTCGGCATGGCAGCCGGATATTATCTTGGTTAGCCGAAGATACGTATTTCTACGCAGACGCCATCCTATTTGGTATGGACAAAGAGATGAGATCGATGGTGGTCGCCCAGGTAGTCGGATTCGCGGCGGCTATGGCAGTGCTCCTTATCATCTTGTTCATATTCAGACCGAACACGGAACTTTACCCGGGCGCTCCCGCCCCGATCCTGTTCTTCTTCGTTCTGTCCTTCCCGGCACTTCTGCTGCATGCGTTCGTGCATGAGCTCGGACATGTGATATTCGGGCGGCTGTCTGGATATAAGCTGATGGCCGTGTCCGTCTTCGGTCTTTGGAGCGTAAGGACGGAGGACGGGAAGAAAAGGATGTATATACCGATAAAGGGCGCCGCGGGCGGTACCGTCTCCTTACCGGAGGGAGGATACAGTGAGGACACGCCGTACGTCATGATGCTGAGGGGAGGGGTGCTCATGAACCTCTTATTGACAGGGTCCTCGATCATCGTGCTGGCTTTGGACATCGCCCCTGCACTGAACCTACTGGCTATGCTGCTGGTGGTGTATGGTATACTCCTTATGATCGTCAACACCATCCCGTACTCATCGGGGATGATGACCAACGACAGCATGCTGCTGCGTCTCTTCAAAGAGAGCGACGCATCCAAGCATTGCATGTACTACCTGCAGATGAGGATGATCGCCGTAATGACCAGGGCCGACTTCGAGGGACCTCGTCCGCCGGAGGATTTGCCGCGCGGTAACAGAATGGCCGATCTGGTGAGGTTATCGCTCGCCGAGAACGAATTGAACAGGATGAGATTCGAGAATGCGGAGACGAAACTGAAGGACCTCATGGAGAATATCGACGAGGGGTCGCTTATGAAGGTGACGAAGATGTATCTTTTACTCGTGTACGCGCTCAACGGCGCCGATAAGGAGACGATCGATGCGATATACGAGGGAAAGGTAAAGAAATTCGTCAATTCGTTCGGACGCATCAACACCGCCGCGCTGCTGTTCCTGATCGCATACAAGGAAAGATTCAGCGGCGGCATCGAGAACGATGACAAATTGATGAAGAGATACCATAAGATGGTAAAGAGTCAGAAAACAGACACAACGTTCGAGCACGAGGCGCTGGCGGCACTGCTCGCCGGCCGGCACGGACGGCAGATCGAGGCCGAACCAATGGACGGAATTCACGAGTGAGAGCAAAAGAGCGCTCAGGTCGCGACCTTATCTGTCATTATCCGCGGCGCATGACGACCCGGTGCGTGTTCGGATGGTCACAGATTTTTCACAAATCTATGCTTCTCTCTGTTAACTCATATTTAATCTCTGCTATGTTTTATATATAAAAGTATGCGGTACTTTAAGTAGTATAGGGCAGCGATGCCGTATCTTTTCGTTGCCCTCACACCGGTGATGAAATGATAATGAAAACATCCAAGATGAAAAAGGCAAACGGCCCTAAAGCGATCATCGCAACATTCGTCGCTGCAATAATGATCCTTTCCGTTCTGTCGTTAATTGTATCTGACGCAGACTCGAACACCGATTCGGACTTCGGAACTTATTCAGTGGATATACCGCTCGGATCCGAAGTGGAATTCAGCGGGGCGATGGTTTCCGCCGGAGACCATCACTCTCTTGCGCTTAAAGAAGATGGGACTGTTTGGGCATGGGGTCGGAACGGCTACGGTCAGTTGGGCGACGGTACAAATGCAGGTAAAAACAGACCCGTGCGCGTAGAAGTTGCTTCCGGTGTGCCGCTTACGGGCGTTACTGCAATTTCTGCCGGAGATTTTTATTCACTTGCGCTTACCGACGATGGCAGGGTGTGGGCATGGGGT
This sequence comes from Methanomassiliicoccaceae archaeon, assembly GCA_009780795.1. GTDB lineage: Archaea > Thermoplasmatota > Thermoplasmata > Methanomassiliicoccales > Methanomethylophilaceae > Methanomicula. The sequence goes on along the minus strand of WQZJ01000059.1, from coordinate 609 downwards.
TATAATAACAGCAGTCAGTTGGGCGACGGCACCAACACAGACAGAAACAGACCAGCATGCGTGGAGATTGCTCCGGACACACCGCTTACAGGCGTTACTGCAATTTCTGCCGGGAACGCCCATTCACTTGCGCTCAAGAACGACGGGACTGTTTGGGCATGGGGTTACAACTACTACGGCCAGCTGGGCAACGGCGTCAGCGGTACCGGTGCGCGTGAAAGCAGACCCGTGTGTGTGGAGATTGCTCCGGACACACCGCTTACAGGCGTTACTGCAATTTCTGCCGGGAACGCCCATTCACTTGCGCTCAAGAACGACGGGACTGTTTGGGCATGGGGTTATAATAACAGCAGTCAGTTGGGCGACGGCACCAACACAGACAGAAACAGACCCGTGTGTGTGGAGATCGCTCCGGACACACCGCTTACAGGCGTTACTGCAATTTCTGCTGGAGGCTTTCATTCACTTGCACTCACTGATGACTGCAAGGTATGGGCATGGGGTTACAATGATCGCGGTCAGTTGGGTGACGGTACCGACGGTACAGCAAACAATAAAAACAGGCCCGTGCTCGTGGAAACCGCTCCGGACACACCGCTTACAGGCGTT
>WQZJ01000058.1 GCA_009780795.1 Methanomassiliicoccaceae archaeon | reverse complement strand
TGGAGATGTTCACACCGGTCGGGATCGCTTTGCTTATCCACGACTTGACCTGACCCATCATTTCCTCGAGATAGTTCTTAGCGTCGATACGTGTTTGACTCGTACCGCATGATGTGCATGTGACGTACGACGAATCGGATGTCAGCGAATCGATCTCGAATGGAGCACCGCAGTGCTTGCATCTCATTGAAACTGTTCCGTCCATCGGTTCACCTTATCCTGGCGTTGACCTGGTTGATGCGTGCGTTGAGACGTGCCTCCATGGCCTGCATCTCTCTTATCGCGGCGTCGTGATACTGTTTTGCGATCGCATCGGCGCGCTTCGATATGGCGAGGTAACAAGCTCTGCAGACGTATATCGACTCCCCGCCCACGTACGAGGGGAGCGGAGAAGCGGATTTCGTCTTCTGCTGCATCGCTGTGACCTCAGTGGGCATTGTCACGAAGTGTAGTGTTTCACCAGTGGCCTCACGACCGCAGACCCAACACGCGGCCGCCTTGGCGTACTGTGTGATCTTGTTGCGTATCCTTGCCTCTGCGTTCGTGTCACCGAGCTGCTGGCGGTAGTTCAATGCCATCTGCAGGAACTCCGCAGCTCTCTTCGGATCCTCCATTGCTACGGACTCGGCCATGTTCTCGTTACCCTCAGCCATCAGGCCGTTGGCTTTCTGTATGCCGGTTATCTTGATCGCTGTGTAAACTTCCGGGATTATCAGCGTGTTCGTACCGATCCCCGTCTGGAATTTCATCGCCGCTGCGAAGAGCGCCTCAGCACGTGCCTTGAGCGCAGGGCCGCCAGCCTGCGACATTGCCGCAGCGACCAGTTCTGAATGTACGGCGTCGCACTCGGTCGCCAGCTGAGCGCATTTCAGCGTGAATAGGCCGAACGTGATCTCCAGGTCCTTCTTCTCACGAAGAATGTTGACGGCGTCGCCGTATGTTTGTACGGATGCGGACCTGAGGTTCAGAAGGGCTATCATTACCTTCGCCACCTCGGCGTCCGCGGCGCCCTTGCTCACTGCCTTCTCGAAAGCAGAGCGCGCCTTGTCGTATTCCTTTCGTTTTATGAACTCATTACCTTGTTCGAACTTCTCGTCGCCCGATTTGAAAAATACCATCTTTGTTCCCCCGTGTGTGCCTGCATCTCTGATGCGCGTTGTATGGCGAATGGGTGCGCTATATTATAACCTTAATGAGGGAACGCTATCATCACTTACTGTTCAGAGTTTTCAGAACATATGAATCATTACTCTCTGAACCACTAGTTAGACAAAAGCATTCACAAAATTCGTGAGAAGCATCGCGAATGGTTGGACGTGACAATTCATCTCATATCCTGTACCGAGCTTCTTGTCCCCTGCCCTATCTGAGAGTTGTTCATATTACCGTAGATGGTGATGAAATTGTTCACGTTGCTTACTGATTCGTCCTTGGCCTTTTCAACTTCTTCGAGTGAAAATGACAACTCTTCGCCTACTATGCCTGTTTCCTCAAGTTTCAGACTCCAATCTAAAATCAAGTTCCTGACGGTTTCCAGAACAGATTTGAGTATATTCATCGGTATCTCGAACGAAAACTCGTATTCGACACCCGTGTGTTCCATCATAAGGCGTTGCTGTTCATAGCTCAATTTGGAGATCACCGTTCCCTTCTTACTGTTCTCCAGAAGTGATTCCAACTCCGGAACTGAGTTGCGTATGGGGTAGTCCATCTCCGGAAAGTGAACCGGCATATAGCCTCTATAGGGGTTGAACGCTACGATCCCGGGCCGAGTATTCCTATATTCCGGCGTTTCTTTACGGATATAGCCATTCAGTTCCGAATCTATCCATTGTTCAAATGATTCTATCTTCAGTTTCCTTGCAACAACATATGCGGTCCTCAACAGGTTCGATACGCTGATGTCCGTAGACAATGCCTTCCTCTGCAGTTCTATCACAACGCCCGCCATTATATCACATTCCGATATACGGCGCGATAGCGAGGACCGTACCGCTTGCCGCCAGTCCGGTGGCGTAACTCTGCAGGACATTGCTTATTTTCGATAGTGCGGCTTTGATTTTGGAGGGCTTCTCGTCGCTATTGAGTATCTCATCCAAGTCATAGACTGTTTCCCATAATTCCTTTTTTTGTATGGGGTCCAAACCGAAATTGTCAATCTCATTTTTGATGTTATCCGAAATTATTCGGATTTGTTCGTAATTTATTGTGTTGTTAGTCTGATGCTGTTCTGAATTCGCCGACCCCTGCTGTATCTGCATGTTTGTGATGCCACCGCTCACATTGATAACATTGGTTTTTTCATACATTACAACACGCCGTTAGTGATATGGGAACATTATATAATAACGATTTCACATTGCATTTGGTAAACAATTGAAACGAGTTGTTGACATGTTTATTTCTTAACTACACTGCACTCGAAGACTTCTATAACTCAGGCTAATTAGTAGGATTCACTACGGAGTGGATAAAGTCACATATTTCCTTATGAATTCAAGAGAAATCAGCAGTTGGGAGGCTCAAGAATTGGCATTTATGTATAGCCTAGAAATTCTAGACCCAGACGATATTCGGTCACTTGAGGATTTTATTAAAAATACCCTCGTCCAGTTCTTTAATGCAGTAAATGTGCTCCATTTCGTCAAACGTTTCTTTCAGATTGTTTCTTGCACTGATCCATCCAATACCATCTGTTATCCACATAAACGTAAATCCGTCTGTTGACTTTGATTCCGTGCTGAGCATCTTATAACTTCTTGCGGTTTCATTCAACTTTGAACCGCTGCTTCCGTAAAAGTTGACTTCGATGCCGTATATCTGAAAGTCGGTTTTAACAACAAAATCGAAACGCTTTTCCGCCTTATCTTTATCGGAAATAAATAACCATTTTTTCTGATTTTTACATTGTTTTATTCCTGTATCGGAAATAAATAGTCATTTTTTCCTATAATTACTAGGTTTTATTCCGATACCGGAACTATGATGTCACCAATGAAGAAGAAATATGAGATACACCTCCGTGAAAGAAACAGCAAGAGATTGGAATTGACCGACGGGGTGAGTTCGAGAATGGCTGGATCACTTTGCTATCCGATGGCAGTTGGTTTTGCATATAAAATAAGTTAACATATAAGTATATTTATCGCCAGAAACAGGCATTAAATAAACTTTTATGTTAATTTAATCAGAAGTATTATCTGTCGTCACGATATCATACGCCATCATGGAACAATATGCCGACCTCTACTTCATATCGGACGTCGAGATAATGAGACGTATAGGAAAGAAGATCAGAACGGTACGGCTTAACAGCAATATCACGAGGGAAGAACTTCAGAGGATCACCGGCGTCCACAAGAAGACCATAGGGGATGCCGAATCCGGTAAGAATGTCACGATGGGGACGTTCATCGCCATACTGAGAGGGTTGCAGATACTGGAGCAAGCGGAAGAACTGATCAGAGATGACGGACCGAGTCCCGTCATGATGGCGAAGCTTCAGGGAAATATACCTCAGAGGGCGAGGGTCAGAAAGTGATATGTATAGATGAACACTGAGTTATCCGTGCGCAATGTGCTCATAGGCAGCCTTATCTTTTACCGATATCCGAGAAACTGACGGTCATCTGATCCCTGTCATTGTATAACGTCTTGTATCCCATGTTCAGCGCTATGAACACGGTCATACAGACGGCAACCGCTATCGCTATGAGTATCGCTATCTGATAGAGGACTGCCACCATCGGTGCCGTTCCCGATATTATCTGACCGGTCATCATCCCCGGTAATGAGATTATACCCATTCCCAGCATTGAGTTTATAGTAGGCATCATCGCGAACTCCGTCGCTTTATTGACGAACGGATTCATTATCCTCTTCGGCGGTGAACCGATGTTCAGCAGCGCATCGATCCTGTCCCTGTTCGACGTCAATTCTGTGCTGAAGGCTTTCAGCCCTAACATCATACCGGTCATCGAATTCCCGATTATCATGCCTGCCAACGGGATCATGTACCTTGGGTTGAGCAGATCGGTGTTCATCACGACGAGAACGAAGAACAATAATACAAATACACCGGACAGACCTATCGCCGATATCACGTATATCTTGAACCTTCTGTTGAGCCAGCGGTTATTGTTCATCACAAGATATGACGCGAAGAGTATCATTATCAGAATGTAGACGGCGGTTATCCAAGGGCTCGGATTATCGAATACGAACGTCAGTATAAAACCTGCAAGAACAAGCTGAACGGTCATTCGAAGACATGCGACCATCAGCGTCTTCGTCTGATCTATCCTGCTCCGCTTCATGACAGCGACGATTATCAGAAGTAAAAGGTAGATGAGCGCGAAGTTGATGATACTGAGTTCGATCACATCAGCCATTCTTTTTGCCTCCCAGATCCACTATATTGTCTGCAACGGCGTCTATCACCTTACGGTCATGGGAGATGACGATCAGCGTCATCTCGTTCTCCGAACAATATGATGCGATGTTTTTCATCATCGTCATCGCGGTCTCGGTGTCCAATGCGGACGTGGGTTCGTCCAGCATCAGTACTGCGGGAGTGAATGCGAGATGTATCGCAATGAAGACCCTCGCCCTTTCGCCTCCGGACAGGTTCTCGCAATCTTTGTCGAGATCCTGTTCGGCGCAGCAGATGCTCAGGAATTTTCTCATAGTTTCATCGGAAAGTGAATTACTCTCTTTCGGATTCGCAGCAACATATCTTCGGAACTCGTTGAAATTCTCACGTATGGTTCCGTTGAACAGGAAGACCTTCTGTCCGCATAATACCGCATTGATCCTAAGGGTCGTTATATCCATTGTGCTGACGTCGTTACCGAAGAACCGTATGATGCCCGACGTTTGCGTCTCCGTCTGATTGAACAGCCTCAGAAGCGTGGTCTTACCTGAACCGCTCTCCCCTACGATGAATGATACCTTGTTGCGAGGTATCTCTACATCCGGGTACGTAATGGAATCACGGGCCGTCAGGCCGGTGATAGCGAATGCGGGGCTGTTGTGTGCGTCCACGTTGAACAACAACATCTACTGATAGAAATACCAAACGTACGAGGCTTACGCATTCACCCCGGCTGAGGCGGTGAGCGGGGCTGTCGGGATTCGAACCCGAGTCTGAGGCTCCGGAGGCCCCGGTGATATCCAGGCTACACCACAGGCCCGTGTAAAATTTTGAAGATAAGGTGCTTGCGCACCTGTTTACTTTTTGAATTCGGTGTAACCGCACTTACCGCATGATACGCGGTCCGCGTGCGTGGCCATGAAGACACCGGGGCCGCACTTCGGGCATACGGGTTTCTTCCGTACCACCTTGTCGCCGGACACATCGTAAGCGTCCTTCTTCGACACCGACTTCTTCTTCACCACTTCCTTCTTCTTAGCTGCTGCTCCTTTGGCTGGTGCGGGCATTTCACTGTCCCTCCTTCTTCTCTTCCTTAAGGATGCCGTTCCTCTTCAGGAGGTATTCCCTCTCGAACTTGCGCGCAGCTTCCTCGGACTTGTATATCTTCACGTATCCCTTCGATATGCCGCGTCCGTACTGGGTGTCAACGTTGTTTATCACAACTGTGTCCTTTACGGCGTTGGTCATCTTCGCTATCGCGTCGATCATGGCTTTTCTCGTAGGCGTCGATTCTCCCGTGTGATCCACTGTGAAACGGATCTCCGTCCTTTCCTGCAGCAGATTCTCCTTCTTCTCCGTTATCTCTATTTTCATTCAAACTCCTCCTGAGTTCATTCGGAACTTTCCTCACAGACAACCGTCTGTTCCAGGAGTTCCGTCATCTCCTTTTTGATGCTGCTGTCCGTGGTGACGAGCATCATCCCCTTTCCGGGCCATCCGTAGATCACGTTCGTGCCTATCGGAGCGAGTATTATGCACGGTATCACCGCGAGGTCCTCCTCCCCGATCACACGGATCGTTGTCTTCTCCGAACCGGATAAAGCGTTTTCTATAGTTTTGACCAGGTCGGCGGATATCATCTCCGCAGGGTTCCTAACCTCCGCAGGGATCCATCCCTTATCGTTCACGTAGGACGCGAACTCGGTCATCTCACGCCTTTCCGTCATCCCGTCGTATACGGCGATGTCAGGCGTGATACCGTTCCTGTTCACCGTCAGAGAAACCACATCCCCGACCGTGATCAGTTTTCCGCCGGTCATCACTTTTTTTAAATCGTTTTCATGGATTGGCGTTCCGATCGGCTTCTTGAACAATTCCCTCTTTTCATCAGGTATCGTTCTGGAGCTTCGGATGTCCGCCATATCAGCGTACCCTTAGAGCATATTTTCCATTGGAGGTTATGCCCATCTTCTTGGCGATGTCGGATTTCTCATGGTCTATGACCACAAGATATCCCTGCCATTCCTTGGACGTTGCACTGCCGCACCTGGGGCATGTGTCATCCTCGGATATGAAGCTGCACTGTTTGCATGCTCTCATTTCTGCTCACCCTGTTTCTTCTTCTGGTCTTCCTCTATCCAGTCCAGCTTCCCGAGTCCGGGCTGTCTCATCGTAAGTCCGATCTTACTGTCCTCGGGATTCTTCTCGTTGATGTCGATGCTGACTATCCTTGCCCTCACCTTGTCGCCGATGCCGAGGAACCTTCCGGTGTCCTTACCTATGAGCCTCTGGTTGTCGGCGTCGATGTCAACGCGGTCATCCATGACCTGGCTGATGTGCAGGAGACCGTCAATAGGTCCGAACCTTACGAATGCTCCGAATTTCACGACCTCGCATACAACGCCCTCGATTATCTCATTATCTTTAGGCCTGAACGCAAGCTGGTCGTACTTCACCGTCTGGTATACGGCACCGTCACCGTGGACTATGCGTCCCGGTCCCACCGTCTCGACGTTGCTGATCAATACTGTCATCGTCTTGTCCTCGCCGAACTTGCCCTCATAGGCACTCTTCGTAAGTTCGCCGATGACCGCTTCGATATCCTCTTTCAGGTCCGCGGGCGGGATACGTACCACCTTCTCAGACTGTGTCATTATGTACATGATAGACCTCTCGAATGGCTACGCATTAATGCGCTCTTATATAAACTTGCCCTTATAAAGAACTGTGTTTCATAATTCTGAACATGTGCCGATGAAGATTAATTTTCAGAGAACCATCGTCCGGTGCTTGTGAGAAGCAGGAGCCAGACGATGGCACGGATGGGATGTACTGGACAGTATAAT
>WQZJ01000057.1 GCA_009780795.1 Methanomassiliicoccaceae archaeon | reverse complement strand
TATGCCACTTGACCGTAATCCTCGCATATGTCCTCCAGATCATCAAGCTTGAACGCCCTCACCGTTCGCGATGTGAAGGATATGTGACCGACCGTTTTCTCTATGTCATCATCATTCAGATCGAGTTCGCATACACTCATATGACGGAAATCGGGCCAGCCGCATCTTGCCATCAGTCTTCTGAAGTCCTCGGCGTACATCGCCCCTCCGAGGCATTCTCCGCGCAGTACCGGATCGTTGGTGAGCGATTCAGGGATACGTCTGTCTGCGAAGACATCCGAGAAGAAAAGTTCCCCTCCGGGCTTGAGGATACGGTATATCTCATTGAACACTCGTTCCTTCGCCGGCGAGAGGTTGATGACGCAATTCGATATCACAACATCAATACTGTCATCCTCTATTCCAAGCGATCCGAGATCCTCTATGTATCCCTGCAGGAACTTTACGTTCGATGTTTTGAATCCGAAACGCAGACGCTGTTCCTCCTGATATTTGATCGCGGTCCCTATCTGCTCCGTCGTCATATCGACGCCGATCGCACACCCTTTCTCGCCGACGAGTTTTGACGCTATGTAAACATCCCTGCCGGTGCCGCATCCCAGGTCAAGGACCGTCACCCCCTCAAGGAAGGGCGGCAGCGGCGATCCGCAGCCGTAGAACCTGTCCAGTATCTCGTCCGCGATCAATGGTATCACATCCCTTACATCAGCGGGCGGTCTGTCGCTGCAGCAACATGCGTTCGTTCTAAGATCGTCACTACTCTTCAGCTTCTTTCCGTAGTAGTCCTTCACATTCTCGATTATGTTGTCCATGATGCTCACCCGCGACTGCTTCGTAATGATAACCACCTCTCTGTATTTGGTATCATCACACGGACATCCTCATCAGTTCGTCGGAACCGTTCCCGTTCCGGACAGAGAACAATGACTCTCGAACAAAACTATAAGAGGGAGGGGAGGGAATACATTGTTGTGATGGCTACTGAGAAACAGAAGAGGGTTGCCTTACTTCTGAGTTCAATATGGGCGGCAGCGGCCGTAGCGGTCTATTTTTACATGCCCGATGCGGATTGGGTCACCATCCTTGCTTCGCTTCTATTGATGACGATCGGTCTGGTAGCAATATTTGGTTGGCTCCGGCCGTTTTTCCCCTACATCGTCTTATCGAAGAAAGACATGGCATGTACGATGTAGAGAAGATCGGCCTTACCGTAGGGCCCTTCCTTGTAGCCGCATCATATGCATCTTTTTTCATGCATACGGACTTTTCTGCACTTATATCGTACATAGTTATCGCCATAGCGGCGGAGGTCGTGCTACTCTATACCAGCGCCTCAAAAAGATTCAGAGCAGATACGAAGATCTAAATTGAAGCCGACATCCTTGCAGACATAGTCCTTCAGCTTGCAGATGTTCTTGTCAGACATCATTTCTGCACCCTCTTCCATTGGAGGGATGAGCAGGTTGTAAATCATGCCATGGATCTAGGTGTCTTGTACGCAGATCACAATACCAAAGAAATTCTACAATTCCATTCCAATTCCCGGAGATCTGCCAGAGGATGCGCGCTATCTGATAACTGAGTTCATAAGATCCGTGTCTAAAAAGAAGCCATCGAAGGCAATAATGGATCTTTTAACGAGGCTAAGAAGATAGTGCCGAAGGAAGAATAGGAATAATTGATCAGACAGGCGGAATCGGGAGAACGATGATTGCAATTTTGCAACAGGCTGTTGCAAAATTAGATTCGCATTCGAAGAGGGAGTCTCAGTTTTCAGACAGATCCAACTCTTTAATGCGATTGAAAGGTTGGGGCCGCGAGATATATAAAGAGCAGAACTCCTCTATGGTCAGTTGTTAGAAGGTGGGAATATTATCAGAAAGGCTGACAATGATGACGGGCGTAAAAGCATAGGTAAACGAAAAGACAAGGTGCTAATGCCCGTTGCACCGACCATTGCCGAAGTTCCGCACGACTACTATGATATGCGCGATACGATAATCGCAAAGATCAAAGACACCCGTGTCCAGATGATCCTTCAAGCGAATTCCGGAATGATCATATTATATTGGGAAATAGGTAATGAAATATTGCGCCGACAAGAGAATGAAGGGTGGGGCGCAAAGGTCATCGATCGTCTGTCTAAAGATCTGAAGGAAGCATTCTCGGAGATGAGTGGTTTCTCGCCAAGGAATCTCGGTAGCATGAAAAAATTCGCCGAGATTTGGACGGACAACTCAATTTTGCAACAGGTCGTTGCAAAAATACCATGGCGAAGCAACATAGTATTGATGGATAAGCTTCAGGACACCAAATCGCGTCTGTGGTATGCGGAAAAGCTGATCGAGAACGGATGGAGCAGCAATGTATTGGATCTGATGATATCCTCACGGACAATGGAACGAAGTGGAAAAGCCGTCAACAACTTCAGCGCCGCATTGCCGTTACCAGATTCAGATATGGCACGGGAGATGTTCAAAGATCCGTACCTGTTCGACTGTATGGGAACCGATGCACTGCGCCGTGAGACGGATATCGAACGCTCGCTCATAGAACACATCGAGAAATTCCTGCTGGAGCTCGGACGAGGGTTCGCGTTCGTAGGGAGGCAGGTTCACCTTGAGGTTGGCGGCGATGATTTTTTCATCGATCTTTTGTTCTATCATCTGAAACTACGTCGTTATGTTGTGGTTGAACTCAAGACCGGTAGATTTGAACCCGGATTTTTAGGACAGTTGAATATGTATCAGAACGCGGTGAACGATGTACTTCGCCATCCGGAAGATGGAGAGACGATAGGATTGCTACTGGTAAAAGGGAAGAACAGAACGGTCGTAGAGTATTCTCTCACGGGATTCAAAAATCCGATCGGTGTAGCGGATTGGCAGGAACAACTCGAAGAAGAATTACAGGTTGAACTGAGATCAAGCCTTCCGACGGTAGAGGAGATTGAACGTGAGCTCGATTCGAAAGAATACATCGAAAAGATTCGGCACTCGAAATGAATGGATTCGTACTCCTGAAAGATAAGACATTGGTTGTAAGGATACGCACCTTTCGCAAAGGGCGCTATGAGATTAGACGTCCTTACATGAATCGAGATTGGTTGATACTGACAGAGTTGGTATTGATTATTACGAACTATCGGTAGTGTTTATGCCCCCTCCATCGTTCTACCGGCACATCGGCCTTAGAACCGATCATGATATGATCTTGTATTCGGTGTCGCCTTCCATTCTGAACCTGACATCCCTTTTCTTCAGGACGTCGACTATCGTCTTTGCGTGCACCCCGACACCCAGGTTCATGAATTGGTTCTCGACCACCTTCTTTCCGTCGACGCTCGCCTCCGCCCTGAAGTCGAGCGGCATGTGGTTCGTCCTTACCTGGATGCCGCATATGTTGCATTCGGTGTCGAATATCGGACCGCCTGACTGTCCCCTCAGACCCGGTGACGAGGTCTCCACGTACAACGCGTCAATGGACCCGTCGGCGCTCTTACCCTGCGCTATGTTCCTTGTGTGCATCCCTTCCAACGGGAACAGCGGCAACGGCAACGTACCTTCGGCGAGTCTGAAGCTGTTTTTCGTCCCGTCGAATGTTGCGGTGACTTTGGAGAAAGGGAATCCCAGTCTGCACAAGCTCGTACCCGGCCTCATCTTCTTAGGATCCTTTATGACCGGATACTCGGAGATCCATTTCTTGTCGAACGGTTCCAGTCTCCCGACGGCGAGATCTATCTTGCGATCGACGGACACATCATTCAGCCGGACGTTGTCCCAACCCCACCAGAATGAATGGTTCGTCAGCCATTTCGGTTCTATCCTTATCTTCGAGGTGCCCCTGGAGTTCTGCGCCTCTATGTCCTTTATCTTCTTGCTGTTCTCCTGGAACGCCATGAATGAATCGAATATGTGGCCCGCGGTAACTATCCATCCGTCGTCGTTCAGTACGATGAACGTACCGCAGGAACAGTTCACGGTACCGTCATATTGTCTCGTTGAGGTGATCACCGGTCTTGTGAACTTCATCGCCTTTTCGCATGCATCCCCGAACATATGTTATCCGTGATTACTCGCTTGATTATATATTGTGCGCCTTTGTCGGCACCCTCAGGCGGATCCTGCCGTAGCGTGTCGTGACGGTTCGGTTCACTCTTTACCCAAGAGGATGTCCTTCTGCCTTTGTTTCATCTGCATCGATCTCTCGGCCTTCAGGTCCTTGTCATTCTCTATGTTACGACGGGTATGATACATCATCGTCGAGAATGTGGACGGCGCCGGTGTGAATATCTGCACCTGTTCCGGATTGGTTCTCAACTCAAAGGTAACGAATCTCCTCAACTCTTCCATATGTCTGTCGTAACATCCCGGATGCGCAGCTATGAGGTAGTATGTCAGGAACTGTTCCTTCCCCTGTTCCTTGTTGGCGGCGTCGAACATCCTTTTGAAATCAAGCAATTCCTTTCTTCCCGGTTTTCCCATCAGTTTCACAATGTCATCGGATATATGCTCCGGCGCTATCTTCAGCTGTCCGGATATGTTGTTACCGACGATACGGTCAAGATATCTCTTTCCGTTCCGTTTGTCCGCGAGTATGAGGTCATACCGTATCCCGGACGCGACGAACACTTTTCTGACGCCGTCGATGCTCTCTATTTTTTCCAGCAGCGATATCTGTGCCTCATGGTCAGCGGACAGTCTGTCGCAGATCTTCGGGAACAGACATCTTTTATCTTTACACGGTCCGACCTGTGCCATCTTGAGACACCCTGTCCCGTACATGTTGGCCGTCGGACCGCCCACGTCATATATGACGCCGTTGAATCCTTTTCTCTTTGTCATCTCAGTGACTTCGTTCAGTATCGAACTTTCACTTCTGCTTATGACCGTACGTCCCTGGTGCACCGCTATCGCGCAGAAGTTGCATTCTCCGTAACATCCTCTGTGGGTGGTCACCGATTGTTTGATAGTTTCCATTGAACGAACTTTACCGTTCTTCGCGTGTGACGGATGGATCTTGTTCTCGTAGTCCGATCCGTATATCCTATCCAGCATTTCAGTGGAGATGTGTGGCGACGGAGGATTGTGCACAAGAAAACGATCACCGTGCCTTTGGACGAGACCTTTCGCGGTCAGCGGGTCACAATTCTCATAGAACGTTTTAAATGCGTTTATGAATGCGTTCTTATCTTCGGAACATGATTCGAATGATGGGATCACTTCATATCCTTCCTTTCTGTCCTTGGAGATGTGACATATGCCTCTGACATCCCTCCATTCCTTTCCGTCCCTCATCGCCTCGGCTATCCCGAGGTTCGAGAGCTCCGCCATCCCGTATGTTATTATGTCGGCTTTTGCGTCGAACAGCAGCGACCGTCTCACGGATTCGGACCACATGTCGTAGTGCGCTATACGCCGAAGGCTTGCCTCTATACCTCCCAGAACAATCGGACGTGTCCCTTTGAAATGTTTTTTGATGAGATTCGAATATGCTATGCACGCCCTGTCCGGGCGTCTGTCGTTCACCCCGCCCGGTGTGAAGTCGTCATCCTTCCTCCATTTCTTGGTGGCGGAGTAGTTCGCCACCATCGAATCGACACACCCCGCGGAGACGGACCAGAAGAGAAGCGGTTCTCCAAGCGCTGTTATATCGTCACCGTCCGTGACGTTCGGTTGCGGTATCATACCGACTCTGAACCCGTTGTCCATGAGCCAATGGCCTATCACCGCCGATCCGTTGTAGTACGAGTCGACGTATGCGTCCCCTGACACGAGGATGATGTCAAAACCATCCCATCCTCTCTTTTCGGCCTCTTTTTGACTGACGGGTATGAACATCTTTTCCATATGTCATTCTCCGGCGGGTATTAATTATTGTGCGCCCGACTTATGCATTTTAAAGGAGAGTTTTTAAAGTTCCTTGCCATACCGAAGGATATGTCTGAAAAATCATCAGGCTGTGGATGTTGTCCTGAATGCACAGGAGGTCCGGACTGTACGTGCGGATGCCCTGACTGCACCTGCGGCGACTGCTCCTCGTACAACGTATGCTGTCACGATGACAGCTGTTGTTCCGGAGAGTCGAAGTTCGTGCTTTCGGCGGTGTCATCGATCGTAGGTATGCTCTTCCTCGGTATTCTGGCAATCCTGTACAGTATAAATTATATGGACGTTGCATGGGGTCTCGCACCGATCGACGCAGGATTCGTATTCCTGCTGTTGTGCGTTGCGGGTGTGCTCACGTTCGTCGGTATCCTTGCTTTCAAGGCCGGCGACGTTACCGAAGGGATGCTGTTCTTCATCGTTGGATTCGCTGCATTGGTGCTCCACGGAGGGAACATGCTCGGCTACGGGGTACCGGGCTACATGGGGCTGATCGTCGCGGTCATACTTTTGATCGTCGTCGCAGCGCTTTTCGCAGGCCGGGACAGGACCTTCGGGGTCGCGGTGTTCGCGTTCCTCGTGGGTCTGCTCTTCGTGGTAGTCTTCGAGAGCACGAGCCTGGGGGCGCCTGTCGCCGCCATCGCATTCCTGATATCGGGAGCGATCCTGTTGTACGTCGCAATATCGGACTGGCTGTTCGTCGAGACCGGCGCAGACCTTCCGGTATAAAACAGTTTACGGCCGTGAGGCCGCACTTCTTTTTATTTCGATCATCGGTCATATCTTAATATCAGCCTTGCGATACACACTCAGATGTAGGTCAACAAGGACATCACGATAAACAGGATCGATTCGTTCATCTCCCGCTCGGATGCCGGCGCGGCCGCCGGGGAGCGCCGGATGGGCACCGAATGTCTCCTTGATCTTTTAGCGGAACGTCTGAGGGCCGGCGGGGCCAATGTGATCAAGATAAAATGTAAGGGCAATATCACAAGACTTCCAAGGTCGTTCGCCGCTCCGGGCGTACGGAGACACGTGATCGTTTATGATATTTCATTATACGATATCGCTCTCCGGTCATTTCCGGATTCGGAGGTGTACGGGGCGAGGGAATTATGCCGTCAGATGCCGGTCTGTTTCAAACGTCCTGCGGACGCAGACATCACAGAACACCCCGAATATGACTGCGTCATCGTTTAATATCATCATTTTCTTATTTCTTCTATGAACATGCAGAAACGCGTCGCCGCCATACATGATATATCCTGCTTCGGAAGATGCTCGCTCACAGTCGCCCTGCCGATAATATCGGCGGCCGGTATCGAGACATCAGTGATACCGACGGCGGTGCTGTCGACGCACACCGGCGGATTCACCGGATTCACGTATCGCGACCTGACGGACGACATCCGCGGGATCGTCGACCATTGGGTGTCCCTCGGTCTTAAGTTCGATGCCGTGTACACCGGATTCCTCGGATCGTTCGAACAGATCGACATAATGGCGGAGACGTTCGGCAGGCTCAGGTCAGAGGATACCACAATAATAGTGGACCCGGTCATGGCGGACAACGGCGAACTGTACAAGATATTCCCTAAG
The DNA here is from genome assembly GCA_009780795.1 of Methanomassiliicoccaceae archaeon. Classification (GTDB taxonomy): domain Archaea; phylum Thermoplasmatota; class Thermoplasmata; order Methanomassiliicoccales; family Methanomethylophilaceae; genus Methanomicula. The sequence goes on along the minus strand of WQZJ01000057.1, from coordinate 6 downwards.
GACTTT
>WQZJ01000056.1 GCA_009780795.1 Methanomassiliicoccaceae archaeon | reverse complement strand
GACGAGATGAACGCCATCGAGATCTGCATGGCGGCGTGCCTGGAAACGGTGGCACCGTCCATGAGCCTTCCGACCATCGTCGGGACGCGCACGGCCTGTGTCAGGCTGTTACCGATCGCCGCCTTCAGCTGGTCCGCGTGGGCCTTGCTGAACAGTTTGTTTATGTCGATCACGAATTTCTTGTCTATCTCGTCTATGAGCTCGTCGTTACCGCTGAACACCTTGATGTAAGAGTCGTACACCAATGCGGGGTTGCACTCTGCCATGTGCTCCTGAACGACCGCGCCTCCGGGGATCGTGTGGTTAACCGTCTCCAGGTACGCGTTGATCGTTTCCGGGGTGACCTCTTTACCAAGCCTTCTCTCGATGGTCTGGTGCGGGGAGTCCAATCCTACGAGGACGGTCCTCCTTATGTCATCCCATGCCTGCTGGATGGCAGGGTTGTTGATGCAGTGCAGGTCGTCCGGCTCCACGAAGATGTCGGTGTGCGACATCTGGTAGGGCATCCACGACCTCTGACCCAGAGGAACACCGATGTCCTGGTTCATCATGGGTATACCGCGTGCCTTGGCGATCTTCTTCGATGCCTCCACGAACTCCACTTTCCTCTTGGACTGTTTCCAGCCGCCGTAGCAGTAGAACTTCGTGTGCAGGTCGGTCGGGTCCTCTTTGAACTTTTTCTTGACTGCCTGCATGAATAATTTCTCTTTGTTCGCCAACTTCATACCCCCTTGACGTTGAAGGGCTGGTAGCCTGCGAGCGTCCTCAGTTTGTGTATCCTGATTCCGTACGCGGTGACTTCCTTGTCATCCCTCATGTCGACTCCGCCCGGGTAGGCGGTGAAGATCGTGGTCCTCTTTATCAGCTCGGCCTCCGGTGCGGGTTTACCGACGGAGATCTTCCTGTCCAAGGGCAGGGCGACCTGGTCCTTCACGTAGACGACCTCTTTCTTCTTTGCGTCCCAGATGTACCTCTGCCATGCGTCGAACATCAGGCCGTTCTCGTCGAGACGGCACGCGTGACCGTGAACGGTCGCTCCTCTGATACCCGTGAGTGCAGGGTCGAACGTCTCATTGTCTATGAGCTCCTTGGAGAGTTTTTCCAAGTCCCTCTCTCTCATCTCGATGATCTGCCTTCCCGAAAGGGTACCCGTGTCGAGCCCTCTGTATCTGGAGAGATACATCCATGCTCTCTGGTACGGCGAGATCGGTGCGAAGTAGACGGAGTCAGTGAACTGAACGTACCTTACCCTGTCACCTTTCTTCGCGCCCTCGATCGGCGTGACTAGTTCTCTTATCGGGCATGCCGGTTCCTTACCCTCCTCGATGGGCGGGTGGATGGACTTGTAGTCCTCTCCGGGGTTCCTGTGTCCCAATATCCTCACGACATCATCCATGGCGATGTCGCGCAGTTTCTTCAGGTTCTTTTTGGGGTCCAAGTATTTGCGTCTGTTGACCGCAGGTATCGTGGTCCCTGGATAGAATTGTCTTTTGTAAGCCATATCTAACACCTCAATGTGTCTGTCAAGGTAGGCCTGTATTTCGAGTACCTTCCGACTTCGAGCGAATATCCCACTTTGATCATCTTGTCGCACACCTTGCGTATCTCCGCAACAGCCAGATCAACATCGCATTCTTTGTTCAATTCAACGAAGAATCCGCCCACCTGTTTGGTCAGCTCAACCTCATTGTCCCCGAACTTTATCACCCTGCGCTCGGGGTGGTTCACCGGTATCCCGGTATGCGGACCGCTTTTGACGGTCAGCGGCAAAGATTCGCCGCAGATGTTTATCTGTCTTACGTGCTGCACTTTGATCAATGCGTTGAGGACCTCCTCCGTCGTATCCGCGCTCAAGAGGCGGTTGGTAAATACCTTTACCTCCGGGAGAGGGGTCCCCGCATATGTCGTCCTCATCGTTTTGGTACCAGACATCAGGATCATACCTTCTTTGCTATTTTCTTGGCCTCCGCGCCAACGACCTGCATGGGAGTGCTGAACTCCTTCAGGTCTCCGAAGACTTCTTTGAACAGACCGGATGTAGCCTCAGCCGAGAACGTCTGCGTTCCGCCGTCGAGACAGTTAGCTGCCGTGACCGCGGGGATCAGAACACCCTTCGCGTGCTTCGTGACCACGTGGTTACCGTGGAACAGACCCGGTCCTCCTCCTCCGTAGATGGAGTGCGAGAAGAACGACATACCGACGCACACACCCATCGACCTTCCGTAATCAGCGGACGGGAGACCGGTCTCGTGCTCCAGGATATCGTTGTAGTACAGTACGGTCGAGGGTACACCCTGAGCCGCTCTCGCTGCACCTACGTTCACCATGACGGCGGCGACCATTCCCACGGACGCATAAGCGTTCCACATCGGGAGGTCGTCCGTCGTGTAGATCTTGTATCCTGACGGGAGCGTCTCCTTTACGCGGATGACACCGTCGTCGATCGCCCTCTCCATGAGAGACTCGATCACTGTACCGACGGTACCGGTCTTGCCGTTCTTCTTGACTATGCTGTATAACATGTTGTTCGCGTTGAGTCCCTCGTACGCAAGAGCGAGGAGGTGACCTCTCTCGAACGGGCCGATCGCATCGCCCATCTCGAACGCGCCGAGCTGCTCGAACAGTGCTGAAAGAGCTACACCCTGCATCGCATTCCTGTTGACGAGAGCGACGACGTGGTTGGACATGATGTTCCTGAGCGCGAAACCCGCACCCTCGTTGTTCTGCGGAACCTCGAGGATGGATCTAACGTTGGCACCCAAGAACGTCATGGTCTGCGGGTACCTGCCCCAGACCGCGCCCTTGACCATGTTGGCCTTGTACATCGGAACTTTGAACTCATCGATGATGGCCTCTGTGACCGCTGCCGCGGTGGATGTGAAACCTGTCGTGTACTCGACACCTGCGGAGATCCTCTCCTCAGGAACGACCACGACCATGTTCTTGCCGCCCGATTTGAGCTCAACGATGGTTCCGTCCCCTTCCGTGACCTGGACTATCTCTTTGACTGCCTTTGCAATCTTGCTAGCATTCGCGACCAGCGGGATGTCGATCTCTTTGCCCTTGATAAAGCATCCGTCCCCACCCATTTTACCGGTTTTGAGGGCACCCTCTATTCCGGCGAGGTTGACGGCTACTGTTCTCTTGGTCATAGAGGCGAGTCTCTTGATCGCGCCGTTGCGCAACGGACTGATGGCTTCCAGCGGCACATCTTTAGCGATGCGTTTCCCGCGGTCGTCATACAGGTCTATTACGTCCTTGTATTTTGGCATTTGATACCTCCATATCCTATAATCTACCAGAGCAGGCGAACCCGCTCCTCTCCCCTTGCAACCTCTGTAATCGCCTTTCTACATATAAATTGTGCGTATTTTAACAGAAATTGCACAATTGTTACGTCCAATCCTGCATTTCCCTTATATAAATTAACCGTCCAACGGGTTCAATTTAACTATGGTTAACTGTTTTCCAAGTCCCGTTAAGTCTTGCGCCCTCGCGTTCCGGATCCATCGTAGAAACCTCCAATCCGGGTATAATCATCCTCACCGAAGGTACGTTCACCTCCGGTCTGGTGATGTCAACGGCTATCACCTTATCGAACCCGCAGCGTATCAAATTGTCAAAAACCACCTCTATATCGTCAAGAACATATGGCGTATCAAGCCTTTCCATATCCGACAATTTCACACTGCTACCGGTTTTTGAGTACCAGACCCTGTTCGCCTTCTTGATGTTCTCGTACCCCATCTCCTGACTTATCCGCTGAAGTTTCGCGTTGATCTTGGAACCGTGTTTGTGCGTGGTCCTGGACTGCGCCACCTCCGTCAGCGCACGGATCGCCGCTATCTCCGGGTTGAGATGCGTACCCACGCCTATCGTCAGAAGTTCTGGGTCCTTCGTCGCAACGTCATCCGCGGCGGCGCCTATTGTCGGTATGCCGATGTCGCTGGTCAGGTCCTTCAGATAAATTTCCACACCGTTGTCGCTGAACATTTTCATGAGAGAATCGCAGACCGATCCCTCGTCCACCATCACGTCGGCGTTGGCCTTCTCGCGGTGCTCGCATATGGACCACGCGTCCCTTTCGATCAGTTCGAACATCGAGTGCAGTATCGCCTCCTCCATCGTGTTGCCTGACGCAATACCGTTGGTGTGAAACCTGAACAACTGCATGTCCCCGTCCGGGAAGTATGGATGATACACCGCACACGCAGGCACCCATATCTCCTCGCCTCTGAACATCTCATATCCGCGGCACCACGCTATCACGTCGTTCCTGTAATAGTTCAGGGTGCGCATCGGCAATATCATCTCAGCCGGGTCCAGCGTCAGACCTGTTGCCATGGCCTCGTCCACCGTTCCGTATATTATCTCATCGGTCTCGCGGAGCTCGGCGCTGTATCTTTCCATCGCTTCCATGACGGCGGACGCCATCGCCTGCTCCGGCGTCGTTCCCTTTCCGTTGTAAACTTTCCTCTTTCCGTGGGCGGTGCTCTGCCTGGCGACTGAGAAAACAGGGATGCCTATGTTATCTTTCGGTGTTATATCCTCTAACGGGTCCATGCCCGCCTTCGAGAGAAGCGGCAGGACCCTGTCCAGCGTCTCCTTTGGAAGTATTGTTCTTATACCTGTGTCCACGGACGCTTTGGGGCAACGGTCTAAATGCATGTTATCACTTCGGGTGGTGTCTCATCGACTTATAAAGTTTTATGTCCGCGTTCTCGTCGACGACCATCCGCTCGACCAGTGCGTCCACCTCTATGCTCTTGATGCTCGGATTGTTCAAGAGTACGAACTGTATCATCTCGTAGAGGGCGCTCACATCTTTTGTGTAAACCTCGCACACCAGATGGTGGTCCCCGAACGCTTTGTAAATGTACCGTATCTCCTTCTGTTTGCTAAGATTCTCTATGACATGCGCGACCGACGAGCCTATGACCTGTATGCTTAGCAGTGATTTGAGAACGCCCAATTTTGATGGGTCGATCTCGATCGAATGCCCGACGATGACCTCATCCTCCTCGAGTTTGGCGATCCTTCTGCTGATGGTGGCCTTGGATATGCCCAGGGAGTCGCCTATCTGCGCCATCGGTGTCCTGGAGTCCTTCCTGAGCATCTCCAGTATCATAATGTCCTTCTCGTCCATCTCTTCGCTCATATCAGCGGCGTAATACGCTCACATGATATAAAATATGGAGATTCGTCTCTCAGCCGGTCCTGTTGGCCTTCGGGAGAACATCGCCCCTGTATCTTATCAGCGTCCTCACCATATCCGGTATGAGCGGACCGGGGACACCGATCATCAACTCGTCCGGCGCCAGATCGGTCTTCTTCCTGCATCCCATGCATCCCAGTGAGATGTTCGGCGACCCTGTGACCACCGGGACGGCGGTGGTGTCGACGCACGCCCCCTGGAAAGGTGCGGTGGTGTATGTGACGCGTCCCCCGTCAGCGGCGGTGCGCAGACCCGAGAACCAGTATATGCGTTCCGGGATGTCCGCGAATATCACGACGTCGGGAACAAAGTTCGCGTCCCTCAGCGGACATGCCACCGTTCCCTTCGTCCTGAACGGGATGCTTGCGGAATCGTCTATCATCCTCTTGGTGGCGTCGATGCTGTCGTGCACCTTCTGCGTGAAGTGGAACTCCCCCGACGCGACCTTCTCGGGACGCGGCATGAGACCGAGCACGGACGCGCCCACGTTGCACATGTGCGACTCCGTGGGCATCATGTACCCGTTACCGTGCCTGGCGGACAACACCGTCTGGCAGTAGCTCATCTGCTTCTCGGGTACGTCATATCCGCTCGGAAAATCCTCATCCTCTTTGACCAGTTTGACAGCCACCGGCTCGTGCCTCAGCCCCAGAATGTTCTTGAAAGCCTCCGCTGTCTCTCTGTTGACCGCCGTTCCGTCCATATTCCGTGTTACGAAGTGCCTGCGGATATAGTTTGTGTGATAAACAGCATTGAATGGTCACCCGAAAAGGATAAGGGACGGATGGGGAAAGAAAAGGAAGAAAGGAAAAGGAAATTTACGTAAGGTGTTTGAAGATCAAAGTTCGACCTGCAGATCAGTGAAATGGAACACCTTGAACGGACAGTTCATCTCACACGCCTTGCACGCGGTACCCAGACAGCGGTCCGATGATATCACCACTTCGGGTTTACCCTCGGCATCCTTGCGGAGCGAGAGCGCCTTCTCGGGACATCCCTTCTCGCACTTCTTGCATCCGTTGCATCCCTTGAACCGCTTGAACATCTTCATTCCGACATCCTCGAGCGAGAAGAATCCTCTTCCGATCTCAGGGATGTCGCTCTTGACCACTCTGACGATCTTGGACGGTGGCTTGATGTCAGGCAGCGGCGAGAGGCCGTGCATCTGTATCATCTCGTTGTACAACTCTATGGACATCCCCTCGGTCCAGTACGCCAGTTCCAGGATGTACATCTCCTCGAACGTCTCGTTCTGCGCGAACATTATGTGATTCGTGGATATGGAGTCGGCGACCGCCTGCATCCTGTCGAGTGTCTTGTCGTCACTCAGCAGCTCGTGGGCCATCATCAGTGATGTGTTACCCAATTGGTACACCTCGTCAAGGCGTCTGGGTATCATCCCGCATATCTGTGCCTTCAGCGGGTCCACGTACGTCCCGGACGCGCCGGCCATGTACATCACCTTGATGTCCTCGTCATTTATGCCGACCTCGTGTATCAAAGTTCTGTGACCGGCCCTTATGGCGCCCATGGCCTTGCCGGCCTCCTGTACGTCATGCTCCGAGAACCATATCCTGTCCATCAGGTGTATCTTGTGGTCGGGCGTGTCAACGGACGGAAGCTTGATTATACCGGACTTCAGGCCCATCGCCATCGATGATACGACGCCCGTTCCGGTTATTCCCTTGGCCAGGTAGTTCAGCAGTCTGACTTCTTTCCCTGTGACCGGGTCCACCTTGGCGGCGACCACCGGTATCAGTTTATCGTCAAGGACGAGATTCTCCCAGAGGCCGTTCTCGGCCATGTTGACGTCCGATATCGCATGCGGCGACGCCAGGACGCCGTATTTGATCGATTGACCCTCCATCGCCGGTCCGGCGGCGGCGCTGCCCGAGTAGAGTTCACCGTCATAGTACAGGCCCATCTCGGCGTTCGTTCCGTAATCGGTGACCATGCATACTTCCTTCTTATCAAGCATACCGGAGCGCATTATCATCGCCAGGGCATCGGCACCGATCTCATGTCTTATCGCCGGCGGTATTATCACTTCCGCCTCGGGGTTCACGGACAGCATACCGATATCACCGGCCCTCCTTGTGTGACCTTTTCTGCTCGGTCTCACAACACCGAGGCTCTTCAGTCTGTTCTCACCGGCGAACGCCAGGTCGCGGACCTCTATGTTCTCGAACAGTGACAGTTGTATCGGGTTACCGCATATCGCGACCTTGTCTATCTTCTTGACGTTATCGGGACCGTGCAGTTTTATCAGGTCCTCGATCGTTCTCATTATTATCTTGTGCCCTATCTCGGAACCGGACGACATCCAGAAATGAAGATGGTCCATGATGTTCGCGCCCGGCAGCGGATGGCGGACGGTCACCGCCGTGGACATTATCTTTCCGTTCTTATCGAGATCGATCATATGGGACCTAAAACCACTGGTTCCGAGGTCCAGCGCAATTCCGTACGATGCCATGTGTGTGCCCCT
>WQZJ01000055.1 GCA_009780795.1 Methanomassiliicoccaceae archaeon | reverse complement strand
TCGTGTTTGTTTGTGCATAGGACCGACATCTCAGAACGCTTCTTTCTTCTTTGCGTCCGATGACCGCCCGATCAAATGACTGCCAGCACTACGTTTTACATCTCATCCTGTCAAAGTCAGGTTTAATTAATAACGCATTTTCAAGTAAACATGTCATCGTCTTCAAAATTCGATGACATGTTCGTGTCGCTTCCGGCGCTGGCGAAGGTATGGATCTTCATGTGGACGTATCTCGCCGTGAGCGGATGGTTCAGTACGTACATGCTCATCTCATTGATAGGCGGGGCTCGAGGTAAGAATATGATAGATACACTAATCCCCGAAGAGGTTTTCATTTGGACGGTGGCCGTTATGATGCTTTCCTCCATGATCGTCATAGGGCTTCTGTTCTACGGACGTTACACGAGAAAGAAGAAGGACGTCGTGAGAGAGGCTTTGAAAGAATACAAAGAAACGCAGGCGTTCACTGACCCGAAGATGCGGTTCGATCCGGCGGTGGTCGTGTTTTGGTTCGGCGGATCGGTTCTGAACGTTCTGTTCAGTCTCAGTCTGATGATTCTCATCATGAAATATACCGACGTTCTGCTTGACCCGTCGATAATGTATGTGCTGGTCGGGTTCGGCATATCATTCTTCGCTGCCGTGCCGATGTATCTGATAACGCAGTTCATGGCCAACGGGATCCTTGATGCCAAGGCTGTGAAGAACATCGCCAAAGCGATCATAGGTGCCGATGAGACGAAGAAGGTCATAGGCATCGTGTGCTCGAAGCTCGGTATCGCGGACAGGGATGCGATTGACAGAGTGTGTGATAGAGTTCGTGGCAAAATATCGGCTGCGGAGTACGGTGAGCTCACGCCTGATGAGATTCTTCTGATAAGTAAGGCTATCAACGAGAGCAAAGAGGGAACGAGGGCATCCAAGCCTGACGGGATCTTCCGTGACTGAACGATATTCCGTATCGTGCTTGTTTTGCACCGATATGGTTTCGTGCGTCGTTTCCCTCCAAACTCCTTAAACTTTAATTTCTTAGCTGTCAGAATGATCTGCGTTCGTGTGAATTATTTTAGCCGAATGGTGCACGAACATAAACACTCTCCATGGCATCGGCTGGCCGTTTTTATCTTACTCTATATCCGTTCTCCTCGGTTCGAATTTTCTATATAACTTAACTATCCTTGCGATCAGACCCGTGAGATAGACCGTCGCACACGCGAAGATCAGCATCGACAGGAAGCTTGTCATCCAGAACAATCCATCGGTGAATATGAGATTCTGCATACCGGTCAAGAACACCATAAGATCGAGTGACGCCGCAATGAGTATCACGATGAATAGATTCACGAACGTGAACGGGCTTATGCTCCTTATCAGTGCGTGCCTCCTCTTCTTCTTGAGCGCGCTTTCCGTTATCTCCGCCGATGCGTTCTTGTCCGGGTTCGGGCCTGTCAGAATGTACAGGTACGTCACCATCCCCAGAAGCAGCATGGACATACCGGCTATCGTTCCGAACACGGCGTTCAGTATCTCACCGCTGCTCAGATATTGACCGAAACCGATACAGAATGGTAAAAGGAACCAAGAGATAGAGTGATTAACATCGTCCAGAAAAACGCCACGCTTGGAGAATATCTTCTTATATCTGGCGACTTGTCCGTCGGTGGAGTCCAGCGAATATGCCAATATCCATCCTACCGCTCCCAGCACATGCAACCACTTAGATTCGAACAGGAACAGTAAAGATGAGACGATCATCATCATTCCCCACAATGCGGTTATCTGGTTGGGAGTTATTCTCGTTCTGACGAACAGGCGTGTGAAGAGAAAACCTATGTTTACATAGAACCACCGATCGAGCGCAGGCCAATCGTGATATTCCGATATACACGACGATCTCATTTCTTTGATCTTCTGTTTCCTATCCGCGCCCATTGTTCTCCGATGGCGCTGTACATATTTAATCGCTCTCAAAATGGATCGTGACGGGCGCCAGTCCCGGGGCCGAGTATTATCTCAGTGCTGTCGAGTGTTTCTCGGCTTTGCTCACTGAAGGCTTCTGTACAATATTGTAATCTTCATGGCGGACGATAGAACGTACCCTACTGCATAGATAAAGATGAATATCGACAGGAAACTCGTCATCCACAGCAACTGGTCACCGAATATGAGACCGGGAAGTGCCAATTCAGATACCATCAGATCAAGTGTCGATGCGATGAGGAGCATTAACGGGATATTCGGGAACAGAAGCGGATTGATGTTCTCTATCGCTTTACGCGTCCTGTCACTCTTGAAAAGATTTCTGTCTATTTCCAGGTCACTCTCGCCTTTTTTGTAGACACCGGGATTGATAACATTGTAGACGTACTGTATGACCATCAATAGCAGAACGGAGACTCCCGCCACCGTTCCGAACACGATATCGCAGATCTCTCCACTCATCATGAATTGGCCCATACCCACACAGAAGAACAGGAGCGGCCATGTCACATAGTGGTTGACCAGATCCAAAAAGACACCGCGCTTTGAGCACATCTTCTTGTACCTGGCGACGTGTCCGTCGGTTCCGTCCAGAGAATATGCAAATATCCATCCCACTGCCCCTATCACATACAGTAGCGGGCGGTCGAACAGGTATAGAAGAGAGAGTAGCACCATCATTGTTCCCCAGATTCCTGTTATCTGGTTGGGAGTTATCCTTGTTTTAACGAGTAGACGCGTGAAAGAGAATCCAATCACAATGTAAAGGCGTTGAATCACAGGCGTTCGATATTCCGCCTCGTTCGGCGCACATATCACTCTCATCTCGCGGATCCTCTGCTTCCTCTCCGAATCCATCATCGTCTCATCGGGTCGCGTGTATTACTACTTTTAGGCAGTGCCGTTTCATTAACATATCGGCATATCGTCCCCTTCTGCCGTGTCGCCTCTATTCATACCGTCAGATAAAATCGATAATATCCAGTACTTCTCTTTTGGATGTTCTCAGACGACCGAACTGCGTCGAATGTCTCTCAAATGTGGGGCGTCGATAAGTTAATGTCGCAGACGACCTCATTTTTTCCAGCTTCTTATGAATTCCACTGCTTTTTGGTAATCGTCATACGTGTCTATGTCCTGCGCCCGCACTTTGACCCCTTTCATCGGCAGGTGACCTTCGAGCATGTTGAAGACGTTCCCGGATGTGTATTTCAACTTGTCCTTCTTTATGCAGACCGGTCCCGTCCATTCATAATCGCCGTCCTCTCTGGAGAATGACAGCACATCGCCGTTCTCGTCCGTCCTTACGAAGACCGCCTCGTCGGACATCCTGTCGCTGTAGACTATGTACTCCCCTTTACTGTTCAGACATTTGTCGATGTCGTCCGGATGCACTATGAGGTCCCCATCCCAACCTATGGCATAGTCGTTACCGTCCTTCGCCCCAAGGTAGAAACTTGTCCCGGTCTTCGTGTTGAAGTAATTGTGATTATAGACGAATGTCACGTCCTTCCTGTAGTTGAGAACTTCCTTGACCACCGCATCCGCCTGATAACCGACGACTATGCGCAGATCCTCCACGTCCTTCAGCAATTCAAGCTGCCATGCCATGAGGGACTTGCCGTCTATCTCTATCAGGACCTTGGTCTGCGCCAGTCCGAGCCTTGAGCCCGTTCCAGCGCAACTCAGAACAACCGATCTAGCTGGCGGCATAACGCTCCCTCATCGAATATCAGATAGTCCGCAACGCTCAGGACGCTTTTCGCCGGATAATGGGTCAGACCCGATGCAATGGATACGTCAGCCAACCTCATGGCCTCCGAATCATTGTTCCCCTCTCCGATAAAGACGACCTTCTCTCCTGTGTTCCTGTATTCCCGCACGATGTTCTCCTTCTGCAGGATGTGTGTCAGCTTTTTGACCTTGTTGTCCTCTACAGTACATTCTGAGGCGTGGCATCTGCAGCCGATCCTGTTTAACAGTTTGTCGACCCAGCACATCAGGTTACCGGTCGCAATAACACAATCCTCCTTGTTCTTTTCAATGAAATCAATGACCCTTGGATACAAGTTCGCCTCCGCTAACAAGTAGGATATCTCATCTACGGGAAGGTTACCGAGAATGTGGACGCGCTTTATGAAACTCTCGACGAAAGGTATGTTGCCGTTGATCGTCTCTCTGGTCATAACGGCTATTTCATCCCGTATGTTGAAACGACTCGCTATCAGTGGCAATGTCTCGCTGCGGGTGATCGTCCCGTCCAGGTCGAATATGAACTTGGTCATCGGTCTTGACCTCCGTTAACGGGAGCCGGGCGTATTAATGTTTGCCAGTTTTGTGTTCCTGTTCGTTTGAGACCCGTGACGAAGCCTTTATTTATGCTCGGCGGCATTGACGGAGCGGACATCGTACACGACTGGAACGATCCGAATATCACGGCTGTATCCACTTTGAGGGAGATCCATGGACCATAAAGACAGTTTAAACTTTTGGAAGGATCATTTTTCCAAACCAGACCTAGAACAAATCGACACAAAGATAGGAAATAAAGACACCTCCGACTATGACTCGCGCTTCATTCTAAAATATTCAACAACGGACTCGGAGATACTGGACCTCGGAACGGGAGGAGGAGTGGTCGTGAACAAACTGAACGAGAAGGTCGGACGCCTCGTATGCGTCGAAATGTTCGAGGAGATCAGTCGGTTCATAGTCAGAACTCCAAACGTTTCTGTCGTGAATGAGAATATATTCAACTATAGACCGAAAGCGAATGAGATGTTCGATTTGATAACGGCATTCGGAACGCTCCAATATTTCAACGAGTCGGAGGCACGGGAACTCTACAACCGATATGTGAAATACCTGAGGCCTAAGGGGAATATTATCATCAAACAACAGTTCGGTGTGAATGAGACCGTCACCATCCAGAATTATTCGAAGGAATTGGACAGACCGTATTTCGCACAGTACCGGACCATCGAACTGGAAAGAGAGATGCTCGAATCGGTCGGTCTCAACGTCATCGAGATTGTTGATATCTACCCTCCGGAGTACAACAGATGGAACAATACACACTTTTATGCTATGGTGGCGGAAAAGGAGTGAGAATACGGGTCGGACACCGACGAGGATATTGTTTTCATCGAATCCCGAAACGGCGGATATTCTTTATTCTCTTCGGATTTTCTGCCCCTTAGTTTAAATATAAGTGCTATATTAAAGGAGACTGCTTGTAGGAGAGCTCAACGGCTCGCATGTACTACGAGGAGGAATTGTATTGGCAGAAAAATCGACCGTAACGGCTGTGCAGAAGGCACTCGAGAGTGCAAAGAAGCGCAAATTTACTGAAACGGTTGAGTTGGCCGTCAATCTCAAGGACGTTGACCTTACCATACCTAAAAACCGTATACAGGATGACATCATCCTGCCCAACGGCAGAGGGAAGGCGGTACGCGTCTGTGTGATTGGCGGTGGCGAACTTGCCTTAAAAGCCAAAGCTGTCGCAGATCTCGTGATCACACCCGACGAATTGGGTACGATCGCGGACAACAAGAAGGACGCGAAGAAGATCGCGAACAGTACCGACTACTTTATCGCCGAGGCGCCTCTGATGGCCGTCGTCGGTAAAAGATTGGGTACCGTTCTCGGTCCGCGCGGTAAGATGCCGAAACCGATCCCGCCGGGAGCAGATCCCGCGGGAATGGTCGACAACCTCCGCAGGACCGTGTCCATCAGAACGAAGGACAAGATGACCTTCCACGTACGCGTAGGTACGGCGGACATGGATCCCGAGAAGATAGCGGAGAACATCGATGCTATCATGAAACGTGTGGAGACGCGTCTGGAGAAGGGTAAGATGAACATCGCTTCATCGTATGTCAAGACGACCATGGGTCCGTCCGAGAGGATATCGTAGGAGGGATGATATGGCACACGTGGCAGCTTGGAAGAAAGATCTCGTAAAGGAATTGGCCAAGGACATGACCGATAACCCGATCGTCGCTATAGTCGACGTTCACGGTATACCAGGTCAGCAGATACAGTCCATGAGGGCCGGCATGAGGGAGCATGCGATACTCAAGATGACGAAGAACAACTTGCTTCTTCTGGCGCTTGAGGAGGCTGCTAAACAAAAGCCGGGACTTGAGGGACTGAAGGATGCGGTCCACGGACAGTGCGCGATGGTGGCAACGGACGTCAATCCGTTCAAGCTGTTCAGACAGCTCGAGGCTACGAAGACCGCTGCGCCCGCAAAGGCCGGCGAACTCGCGCCCATGGACATAATCGTCCGCAAGGGACCGACACCGTTCGGGCCGGGTCCGATAATAGGGGATCTTCAGAAAATAGGCTTACCCGCCGCCATAGAGGGCGGGAAGATAGCAATCAGGAAGGATACGACACTGGTCAAGATGGGCGAGCCCATCCCGGCGCCGGTGGCAGCGATGCTCCCTAAACTTGAGATATTGCCGATGATCGTTGGTTTGGACCTCAGGTCCGCCTTCGAGGACGGCACGATCTACGGAAGGGACGTTCTGAACATTCCGGAAGGTTACTATCTGAATCTGTTCGCTACGGCCGCATTCAACGCACGCGCGTTAGGTGTTGCGATCGCGTTCCCCACAAAGGAGACGATCGTTCCGCTCATCGTAAAGGCGTTCAGGGAGTCCCTTGGACTCAGTATATCGGCCGCGATACCAACCAGAGAGAATATCGAGATGCTCATTGCGAAGGCGGATTCACATATGCTCGCCATCGCGGCGGCGACCGGTTCAACGGACGAGCGCGTTGTAGCTAGATTAAGCGCAGCGGCGGCACGTCCGGTGGCAGCGGCCGCAGCCCCTGAAAAGAAGGAAGAGGAGATCGATGAGAAAGATGAACAGGTCAGCGAGGAAGAAGCCGCAGCTGGCCTGAGCGCATTATTCGGATAAACAAAGGAGGTAGAAATATGGAGTATATCTACAGCGCAATGGTGCTCTACTCTGCAGGCAAGGACATAACCGAGGCAGCCGTCGCAGGCATCCTCAAAGCCGCAGGTGTGGACGCTGACGCAGCCAAGATCAAATCCCTGATCGCTTCACTCGAGGGAGTCGACATAAAGGAGGCTATCGCAAGCGCCTCCGTTATGGCGGCCGCACCCGCAGCTTCGGCTCCGGCGGCGGCAGCCACCGCGGCAGCAGCCCCGGTGGAAGAGGACCCCAAAGAGGAAGCAGTCAGCGAGGAAGAGGCTGCCGCTGGTCTCAGCGCCCTGTTCGGCTGATCGTTACGCGATCGCTGAAGTACAAAACCTTTTACACTCACTTCTTTCACTATAATAAAGTCAGATGTAAAATTTGTAGATGCACTGTTTGTTTATGACAGCTTTGCGAAACACTTTGTCTTACTTCCGCCTAAATATGAAGTAATAAAGCCGCGTCTCAAGACGCCTGTTCAGAGCATTGCCCTCGGCGAAGAACGGAGCGTACTCCTCTATCTCAAAACCATGCTCACTGAACGTCTTTACGAGTTGGTGCGGTGTCCGATACAGAGATGTATAATCCGCATTCAGCTCATCCGAGAACTTATCTATGAAATATTCGTCCTCCAGTATGCTGACTGACTCGTAAAGCAACAGAGTCCCTCCGCGTTTGACGGTCCTTGATATGTTCACCGCGATCCGGTCGTATTGATCAGAATCCAGATAGTGCAATAATCCAGATGCCATAATGACATCCGCATGATCATTACGGCAGAAGTCTTCGGCGGGCATG
>WQZJ01000054.1 GCA_009780795.1 Methanomassiliicoccaceae archaeon | reverse complement strand
TAAGCGACCTCTCGACGATCTCGTCCAGTTCCTCCTTCTTCGTTATGCCGTGTATCTTCGGACCGTACGTGATGTTGTCACGTATCGTCATGGGGAACGGGTTAGGCTTCTGGAATATCATGCCTATCCGTTTCCTCAGACCGATGACGTCGGCGTCCGGATCGTATATGTTGTCGCCATGGAAGTCTATGTTCCCGTCCACCTTGCATCCGTCGACCAGGTCGTTCATCCTGTTCATACATCTGATCAGCGTCGATTTGCCGCAGCCGGACGGACCGATCAATGCGGTTATCTTGTTCTTCCTGACAGGCATGGTCACGTCGACCAGTGCCTGGTTGCTGCCGTACCAGAGATTCAGCCCGCGAACGTCTATTATGGTCCCGCCGGACCCGTTTTCGTATTCGTTAATGATTACCACCTTACCTTCTTTGAATAATAGTATCTGATGTACGATGCCGCCGAGAACACCACGAGAACGAGGATCATCAGCACCAGCGCCGTACCGTATGTCGCATCCGAACCCAGCTGGGTACTGGACAGCGAGAACAGCAGCACCGGCAGCGCCATGTTGGCGTCGAACGGCGACACTACCATGTAGTTGCGCCAGACCACCGTCGCCGCATACAATATCGGCGCCGTTTCGCCAGCTGCGCGTCCCAGTGCGAGGACGATCCCTGTCAATATACCGCCCATGGCCGCCGGGACGATCACTCTTATCGTGGTCTCCCACTTCGTCGCGCCCATGGCCATGGACGCCTCCCTGAGCTCGCCGGGCACAGCCTTTACCGCTTCCTCGGTCGTCTTTATCACTACCGGAAGTATCACGATCGCAAGGATTATGCAACCGGTGATCAACGATATGTTGAAGACCGCCACTATCGTGACGGCGGCGAACAGCCCGAAGACTATCGACGGCGTCCCATTGAGTATGTCTATCGACGATCTGATGATATTAGTGAATCTGGACTTTCTTGCGAACTCCGATAAGTAGATACCTGTTATGAACCCAAGCGGTATCGCTATCATCGCGGTGCCCACTGCCAGCTGTATCGTTCCCAGTATCGCCGGGAATATGCCGCCTCCGACCAGGTTCCCCTGGTTGTCGAATACCGGATAACCGGTCAGGAATTCTATCGACAGCACGCCTATCCCTTTTATGATTATGTCACCGAATATGGCCACGAGGAAACCTATGGCTATGATCATCGACACCGCCATGATGCAGTGCGCGATCTTCTGACGGCCTATCGGTCTGAAGAGTTTTGCGATGTACGGAACGGCGACCGTGAGGAGCGTGCACGCGAATGCGATGCATGCCGATACCCCGTTACTGAAGAACAGGGAGGCCGCCATCCATACGACTATGAATATCATGAAGAGGAATGCCGGGCGCTTAGATCTGTTCACCGCATCCTTCACCTTGCGGGGAAGGTGCTTCTCCAGCATCCCCTCTCCCTCTTCGAACTTCCTCTTCGTGTTCTTTATTATGATCCTCGTGACGTAGTTCACAAGGAACACCATCGCGAAGAGTACAAGAGCGAGCAGGAACAGTGCCGAATAATGTAACGGATCGGACACATACTTCATGTCACTGGCTATAAGAGATGTTAACGGCTCGATCCACTCGAAGACGTCCCACAACGGTCCGGGTACCCTCATGGCACTGCCGGCGACCATCATGACCACCATTGTCTCGCCGATCGCACGGCCCATGCCGAGCATGACCGCCGCCGATATCCCGGAGAATGCTGCCGGGACCGTTATTTTCTTAGTCGTTTCCCATTTCGTCGCGCCCATCGCCATGGACGCCTCACGGTACGAGCGCGGTACCGCACGCATCGCATCGTCTGAAACGGATATGATCGTGGGCAGCGCCATTATCCCCAGTATTATGGACGCGGTCAGCCACGAGAAGCTTGCGCTCATGTGACCGGGGAACAGACTCTGGAGCACGGGGCCCAGAAGTATCAGGCCGAAGAAACCGTACACTATTGACGGTATACCCGCGAATATCTCGCATATCGGTTTCAATGTGTTCCGTACCTTTTCCGGAACGACCTCCGATAGGAACACCGCCGCCGATATACCGATGGGGACGGCAAAGACCAATGCACCTATGGTCACAAGGATCGTTCCCATTATGGCCGGGAACGCACCGAACTGACCGGATGAGGGACTCCATATCCTGCCGGTCAGGAAATCCCATAGATTGTATTGTGTGAGGGCATCTATGCTATTGTAGATTACGAAAAAGATGATAATAAAAACAATGGCGACGGCCGCCGCTGAGACGGCCGTCAGTAAATATTTTTCAGACCCGCTATTCACATTCTTGCGTTTAGAGGGTCTTCTCTCGGTGGCCATTCGAGTTCACCTTACGGTACTGCGTACAGAGGGACGAATGACGATCCGAGGTGTTTCTGTCCGGTCGGGCTCAGTATCCAGTCTATGAACAGAGCGGCGGTGCCGGTCGGGGCGCCCTTGGTCACAAGGTAGAAGCTTCTGACCAGTTCGTATGTTCCGTTCATCGCGTTCGCGATTGAGGGTGGGACGCCATTGACACTGACCGCCTTGTCCGTCGCCGTGTTCAGCGAACCGAGGCTTATGTAGCCTATCGCGTACTCAGCGCTGGAAACCGCGGACCTCATCAGACCGGTGCTGTTCTGTGTTGACAGACCGCTTATCAGAGTTGGTTTACCGATCAGGCTCTCGAATGCATCCCTTGTTCCGGAGCCTTCCTCACGTATGAACACGTGCGTGTTGGCTATCGGAACACTAGCGTTGAAACCTACATCCTGCCAGTTCGTGATCGTGCCCTCGTAGATGCCTTTCATCTGCGCCGGCGTCAGATTCGTCACGCCGCCGTCGAACAGTTTCGGACTGACCACTACAACTATTGCGTCCTTGCATATCTCCGTTGCCACAGCGCCGGCGGCGACTGCCGCATCGCTGATCTTGCTTGACGACATCCCTATGTCGGCGGCTCCGCTAAGGACCTTGTTCACTCCGTCGGTTGAATCAGTCACGGAAAGATTGAATTTTACCGAATCCGTGAGTTTTGAATATTCCTGAACATACGTCGTCATCAGCGGACCTACCGACGATGAACCCGCTATGTTCAATGTCTGCGATCTGTCATCGGACATGCTGCTGCCTACGAGGAACCCTCCTCCGAGACAAAGCATACCGACGACCGCAAATGCCATTATCATTTTCATTTCCAAGGTTAAATCACCTTATTCGGTGAAAACTCAGAAATGGATATATATTTTGTCTCAATAATATATGTATGATATATAGCATATATTTATGATATATATGCATCACTAGTTTATGACCTCTTTATAGGAAGTCTTACGAGAACGCCGGGTAAAAGCGAGTTTGTAGCATATGTCTTCGTTTTGGGACCGGGTTTAAAAATTAGGAAGAAAGGATGTTTCGCATCCGTTCACCGGATGCGCTGAGAAAAAGCACCGTAAGATTCACTTAAGTTCCTTGACGGGTCTCGCTTCGATGTATCCTCTCTGCCCTACGGGCATGAACTGGAATCTCGGTGCATCGGCATCCGCCCATTCGAAACCATAGAGCACGGGATCGAATTTTTCTATCGCCTCCCATATGTCACTGATAGCATCTTCGAAATCGTTATCGTCGAAAGGTTCGCCCCTGAAGACCATCATCCTGCACGGTTCCAGGTCCAGCATCTCGAATCCTTCGGGCACCTCTCCATTGTATTCGAATGGTACTTCGACCCCAAGAACGTACCTGGATGTGTTCTTCTTCATCAGCTTCTCCGGAAGCCAGAACCCTGCCGGCTCATATGTCGTTCCTTTGATGCTTTCCAGGATGCCCCATACATCGCATCCGACCTCATCACAATACCCGAAATACTCCTCGGCCTTGATCCCGCGCTTCATTATCAGTTTGCGTCTCGGTCTTTCGATAACATGAGTGAAGACGGTCTGTTTCTCTTTCCCTTTCATTTTTCTCTCCTCTTTATTGTTCACAAGGTAACGGATAAAGACGGAATACGGTATGAAGGATCTCAGCGGGACCGGGTCCGTCTTGTACATTTCAGGCGATATCCCAAATTCTTTTGAGAACGCCCGCGTGAATCCCTCATGGGAATCGAATGCGCAGACGGAAGCCACATCCGATATCCTGGGGTTTCCGTCGGTCAGGCGCTTTGCGCCGTGCGTCAGCCTGTATCGCCTGATGTAATCGAACGGCGTGGATCCCGTCAACTCTTTGAATATCCTCAGCGAATGTGTTTGCGAGTAGCCCGCCGCTTCGCTCAGGTCCTTCAAAGTGATGGTCTCTCCGATATTATCCTTAATATGATCCTGCATCCTCTGAACCGCTTTCGTAGACTCATAGGTTGCCAATCCGTTGCCTCCATCCAGTATACATGGCCGAACGGTTCATATATTTTTATTGACCGAAATCACCATCGTCACATCATGAGGGATGTCACAGGATCGTTCTGAGGATGATACCGTTGAGCAATGATGAGAAAAAAGATAACCGCTCCCGTCTTCGAACGGGAGGGTCGTGAACGTTCTAAGAGGAGGCGGGAGCCTCCTCGTTTGTTGTACGTCCGTTCACCGCTTCTTCATGAGGAAGAAGAATGCGACCGCTACGACGGAACGATCGCCAATGCCACGACGATCAATATCATCCGCGCTTTGGCCGTTCTTGTTTCGATGACGTTCTACTTGAACTCCTTATATGCCGCATTCATGGCGGACGATCTGAAGAATATCTTCTTGATCGGCATCTTGTCCTTGAGCAGCTCATAGAAGAGTTCACAGAGGTTCTCACATGTTGAAACTTTCTTAGTGACGACTATCCTGTACTCCGGGTATGACCAGGCGAGAGGATGGTCTATCTTCTTGAGCGGGACGCAGTATTTCGGGTCGTTTATGATCCCGTGCTTCTTGTACACGTCGAGGACCGCGTCAAGGAGCGGATCGCCCTCTTGGAACAGTGTTGCATGATGGAAATGGTCACAGACCTCCCATGCTATCTTCTGTCCCTCCTTGCAGGCGTGCGCGAACCCGGTCACCGGGTCGACGGTGTCCTCAAGCTCAATTGTCAATAGACCGGAATGGCCGTGCAGATGTTTCGCTTCTCTGGGCCAGTTCATGAATCTGTGCGCATACTGAAAGTCGAGCATGACGACTGATGTGTACTTGTTGTCCATAATTTTTCCTCCTTTCAAAATAGTTTATATGGTATGTGTTTCGTCCCCTTTTAACATTTCGCACCGTTTAACTTTTTTTGGTTCCAGCATCCGCCGGTATGACGTGAAATACGCGCCATCAGACACTTTTTTTCGGAGCGATGATCTCAACGGAACCGTGACCGCCGCAGACCATGCATTCCTTGTCGCTTCTGTTGAGCAGTTCCGTGACCGCTCTTCTCATATCCTTGGCGCGCTCCGAGTTCACGTTCACGGACGTCATCAGATACGGCGCGAGTGAATGAAATTCATCCCTACCTTTGGTCAGTCCCTTGGTGTTGATGTAAACGTCACCGGTGAACATTATTCTAGGTTCTTCGGACATGAATACCATCTCGCCGTGCAGATGGCCACCGCTCCCTTCGTAGACGTCCAATGTGATGTCGCCGAACTTTATTGTGTCTATCTTCATCATATCCTCGTGGTCATCGGGAACATCCTTTCCGATTATCCTGAAACGGGACGGATCCGGTGGCACGTAGTTGGAGAATATCATGCTGAGTCTGCTGTACCCCAGGTGGAAGCCGTTCTCCTCCCTATGGTCCATTGTGTGGTTGTACTGCCTCATCAGCCCTTCCGCGCTCTTCCCGTTCATCACTATCTCGGAATCCCCCAATACGGAAAGCAGACCGCAGTGGTCGACATCCGCATGAGTTATCAGTATCATCTTCCTCCTTTCGTCGATATCCGGGAATAAAGAACGGAGGATGCGCATCATCTCATCCGCATATATTGCGAATCCGGTGTCTATGAACATCAGTCCGTCCTCGTTCTCCAGGATGTACGTGTTGCTGCCGCACGGCGGTTCGATCACGTGCATCTTCGTCCTCTCCGTCAATTGGATCATGCTTATGTCCGGATCGAACCTGTCGCCGCGGTGCTCGGCCATGAACCTTGCCAAATGGAGAACATGCTCGAACACCTTATCGGGATCCTCACCGCGGTCCTGCAGCATCTGCAGGACCCGGTTCGACTCGCGTATGAACTCCATCGTCCTTTCCGGGGAGAGGTCGAACATCTTCTGTATCTCATTGCCTATGCGAATGTAGAATATCGTGTTGTCAAGGTTCGGTTCCTCCTTCTCGTAATCGATTATATCGATCGGGAACAGTTCGCTTATGTCGTCGAGAACGTTCTTTATTATCTGCGGGTCCTCTATCAGAAGGCCCATCTTGAAGTTCTGGTAAACGCCGTCGTGCTCGTTGGAATTGATGTAAGAGATGTTTATATCATAGCGGTCCAGTATCTTCAGCACCGGATACAGACTTCCGGGCCTGTCGTCCATTTTGATATTGACGACTATCACCTTGGACTCGGTCAGTTCGTTCTTGAGATATCCGAGGCCGAGAAGTTCCTTCGATATCTTTTCCAGAACATCATCCTCCGCCCTGACCTCCACGAACAGTGTGTGAAAATCCACCGCCTTGTTGAAGCTCACCCTGACGATGTTACCGTTGTGCTTCGATATCGCCTTGACGGCGAGCATGAACGCTCCCGGTTTGTCCGGCATGTGCGTAACGAAGGTTTGGGTGTTCATGGTATCAGTACTTCACTATCGAGCTGATCTTTCTGCCCCTGAGTTTATCCCGTCCGTTCAGGAACTCCAGCTCTATCATGAACGACAGTCCTGCGATCTCTGCACCCGCTTTTTCACACAACTCTATGACCGCCGAGATCGTTCCGCCGGTCGCGAGCAGGTCGTCCACTATCAACACTCTCTGTCCCTTCTCTATCGCGTCCTCGTGCATCTCCAATGCGTCGGTGCCGTACTCCAGTTCGTACGAGGCACTGACGGTCGCAGCGGGAAGCTTTCCTTTCTTTCTGACAGGGACGAAACCGGCGTTCAGTTCGGCGGCGATCGGGGCGCCGAAGATGAAACCTCTCGATTCGGGGCCGATGACCATGTCGACGTTATCATTCACGAACGGTGCTGACATCTCTTTTATCGACGCCTTGAACAGTTCCGCGTCCTTAAGCATGGTCGTTATATCCTTGAAGCTTATCCCTTTCTTCGGCCAGTCCTCGACCGTCCTTATCGATTGCTTGAAGTCCATTGTATCGCATGTGTATGCGTATATATCAATAATAATTGTTGTGACTCTGGCACAACGATTGCGGAGGCGACCCTCACCTATGTTCTTTGATGACAATTCAGCATCATATTATCTACCGTCGGCAGAGCGCATTTTCAGTTGTCCTATTTTTGAGGACAACTGACCATCCTTCAACTGTTTTTTGATGTTGTACCAATATTTTCTAGGATGACTCGGTTCCGCGAGTGCTGTCACGATATCAACTGCGGAGAATAGCCATTCTTTCTTTTCGGCGTCGTATTCCGATCTGATGGGCTTTCCGTTGAATGTATTCTCAGGTTTCGTCATCTGCGTCCATCTTGAACATCTATTATGATTTAAATATTACATCTCATTGGCTAATGGGAAATCATCACTTTGCCAATTTTTGAAATGATCAATCTCATCTGAAACGGCACCT
>WQZJ01000053.1 GCA_009780795.1 Methanomassiliicoccaceae archaeon | reverse complement strand
GCGACGAGGTCATCGTCGACGTCATAATGGAGTCGGACGGCGAAAAGATAATCGGAACGTTCCGCGCGTCCGCCAAACAGTCGATCATGATCCTTAAGACGCAGATAGACCAGGAGAAGAGCGTCGTCGACAGCCTGTTGTCAAAGGCGAACGTCGGCGAGAAGGATATATTCGCCGTGCTCAGCCCGGGCACGCTTAGAGGCTATGTGTTCGTCGAGGGCATGAACACCGAACGTCTGAGAGAGAAGACCAGGGACATAAGGAAGGCGAGGGCGTTCGTCGACGGCGAGACGTCGCTTGCGGAGATAGATCACTATCTTACACCTCTGTCCACCGTCATAGGTATCGTTGAGGGTGACCTCGTCGAACTGATCAACGGTCCGTTCAAGGGCGAGAGGGCGAGGGTGCAGCATATAGACACCAACAAAGAAGAGATAACAGTTGAACTGATCGAGGCGATGGTCCCCATACCGGTGACCGTCAAGGGAGACAGCGTCAGGATCATCGAAAAGGAGAAGTGAAGAACATGGCAGACACAGTCGAGGCGTTGGTAGAGGGAGGCAAGGCGACCGCCGGGCCCCCGCTCGGCCCCGCGTTGGGCCCGAAGGGCGTGAAGACAAACGACGTCATCGCGGCTATAAACGAGAGAACGAAAGCATTCGAAGGAATGAAGGTACCGGTAAAGATAATAATTGCCGACGACAAGAGCTTTGAGATAAAGGTCGGGACACCGCCGGTGTCCGCCCTCATAAAAGGTGAGCTCGGACTGGCAAGCGGTTCCAGCAACACGAGGACGACGAAGGTCGGCAACCTGACGGTTGACCAGGCGAAGAAGATCGCCGAGATGAAGAAATACGATCTCCTCGGGGCCACCGTCAAAGCGAGAGTACTCGAAGTTGCGGGCAACTGCGTCTGCGTCGGTGTGACGATAGACGGAAAGAACCCGAAGGACTTCCAGAAGGACGTCAAAGCGGGAATGTACGACGACGCTCTCGTCTGATCGCACATCCCGTCTTCTTAACGTATCGAAACCTCTTTCCTATCCGATTTTTGTTATCCTTTCTCTGAATATCGATGCTTGCAGAGAGAGGATGAACGCGTCATCAACGTGTCCTGACCTGTCACTCTGTCGGCATGTGCCTTCTTCGTCTCACCGGTCACCGATGTCACCACATCCACCAGTATGTGCATGGCGCCGTCCACCATCGGCGTTTCAGAACCTTGGTTCGCGTCCGGTTGAACGCTGTACCTTATTTGATGCTGCCGGTTCTCCAATACACGTTAACGTATCTGCTGTCGCTTGTAATGTGACCTGTGATCCCTCCTCTCGTATTCGTTCCGGAGGACCCGGGCGTGGACACGTCACCTGTGCTATAGCGATTATAAGTCGAATAGGAACAGCCTATAACTGGGCTGTCCCTATTTGACTATATGTAAATTTAATGATCATCTGGCTAATGTGTTATTAACATGTCAGCACATTAAGCGCTCATTCCTTTTACTTCCCATATTATAACTCCGCTCGCCCAAAAATTGGCACCGTTGCTCCAAGCTGATGCGATCCTCACGAGCATTCCATTAACGGTTATATTTGTTATTTTGGGAGAAACAGTTGATGCGTCTGTACTCCTGCTATCCTCGACCGTAATGCTAAGCGAGTAGTTCGTATTCAGCATTGTTTTCAAGAAAGTTATCGTCTCAGCAGCATTAGATGTTTTTGTAAGTCTCCCGCCCTGCTCGATCCATCCTGATCTATATAGCCTATACCACTGCGTCCCCGATATAACTGTCTCGACAACAATATCAGGCTCACCTGTAAGAAGTCTGACCTTTCCTTGTGCATCCGTCCATAGAGGTAGTCCGTTCATCAACCTGAAACTCGTCCCGTTATATTCAAAAACCCTGCGTTCACCAGCGGGGATGGCGGGCTTTGTG
Source organism: Methanomassiliicoccaceae archaeon (assembly GCA_009780795.1). Taxonomy (GTDB): domain Archaea; phylum Thermoplasmatota; class Thermoplasmata; order Methanomassiliicoccales; family Methanomethylophilaceae; genus Methanomicula. The sequence goes on along the minus strand of WQZJ01000053.1, from coordinate 5,850 downwards.
GTCGTGGTGCCATTGAGCGCATAGACTGTCTTTGCGCCCCGTCCGTTCACGTTCAGCGTATAATTTTGATTTGCGTTCGTGCCGTTCGGGAACAATACTCTGATACGCATTCCTGTCAGCATGGGATCTGCTACTTCAGGGGAAACAGTGACAACTTTGGCCGCCGTTCCTGATGCCGTTGCGGTAAATCCTTCGGCGTCGTATAAGCTAGATGTGAACGATGGTCTGACAATGATCTTACCTTCTTTGGTCGTTATCTCTGCATCATCTATCAAGTGAAGCTGTATGCCGTCCCATAGCAGGTAGCGTATTCCTCCCGCCTCGATGGGCGGGATTGCTGTCGACCCTTTGTAGTATACTGTTTTGGACCCTGTCCACCCTATGCTTATATTCGGCGAGATCGAAAGAGCATTGGCCGTGTGACCCATTATGAATTGTATCTTGATCACGGATCCGCGCACCGCCGTAGAGTTAATCTTCTTGATGTAAAAGGTCTTGGATGCTGTTGTTGCCGGTTGTAATATCACGGCCGCCACGTCTGCATCAGGGGTTTTATCCTCATTCCCCCATGCTTCCCATGTATCGGACGACGTACTTCCATATCTTACTCTCTTTCCAAATCTGGAGTTTATTTCCTCTATCTCTTGATACGCGACAGTGAGATATTTGCGCGTCATTACGTGACATAAATACGTGTTATTGTCTCCCGTCATTCCGAACGGAGACGAGGGTGAGTTTTTGAATTCAACTTTTGCGTAATGAACGCGATCGTCCGGATAGTCAGATGGTTTTCCGAACAATCCCGATATCGTCTGCTCTCCTCCTGCTATTATCGGTCCGCCTGTCGTAAGCATCTGCTCCACTGTCAGTTGGCGGATCCATCTGTTATTTATCAGTCTGAAAAAGAAGGGGCCTGTTTCGCGCCTAGAATCAGAAAAAATATTACTGACCAGCGGTTTCTGACCCGAACCGTTTATGTTTATTGTACGAGTATCTATGAATTCGACAGATGTCGATGGTTGAAGTCTGACAACCATTCCTTCAAATGGAGACACATCAGGGATGGTTGTGATGGACGCATTATTATCTAAATTAGTTGTGCCGGTCCATTCGGCATCGGCTTTCAATACACTGACCCCGGATTGATTGAAATTATCTAGTTTCTCTTTGTCTGCAGAGGACATGAGCCCATTGTTGTAAACTCCTTGTCCGTCTTTACCGGCGTTAGGGATTGGTATGGCCTCTGTGTCCGAGTGACCGCCCAGGGGAGAGTCGGCGTCAATGTCAAACCGTAACAGGTCGTTATCGATCCTGTTCATTTTTATGCCAGTGACCACGGCGTCAGGCATTTGAACGAACACGGATTCGCTCGGATATTTGTTCGGATCTCCGGTCAAATTCTGTGACAGATTGCTGACGAGCTGGTAGTCCGTCATATCGTGTTCGATAGGCGCGATCCATTTCCAGATCGTACCGTCATATGCATACCACCCGTTCTCAGCGGGATCTTTGGCCACTACTGCCGTTGAGCCATTTTCAGCAGTAACGGTCTCCAACAGCAAGAAGGTATCAAAGACGCCCACGAACGAACCTGTTCTGTTCTCGGGCCGGGACCTCCATATCTTTTGAGACTCATCCCAATATACAAGTTCCTGGTCCAATGCCTGTGTGCCCAGTCTTATGAGGTCCCCTGTGGAATTGCCGGTAGTATATTGCTGCCTGTCCTCGGCTTTACCGTTCTTTCTGAATAATCTCAAGGATCTATTTGTAACGGATACAGAGCCCTGTTGAATTTCCATCGTTTGTACATCGATGATCTCGCTTCCGTCCCGTTCTTCCAGTTTGGCTATTCTTTTCTTCAACGACCCTATCACTTTACAAACTCTGCTCTTGAAGTTCTCCCATTTGGTCTCATCTTCACAGTCAGGTTTTATGCTGTTCATAATAGTCACACATACATTTGCGTTTCAGATGTCGATCGATTGAGCGCAGAATGCTGTAGAAACATTCAATCACTTCAAATCATTAACGGCGATTAGCTATATACTAATTCTGCTACAATTATTCAGTTGTATGCTAAGGTTCGGTCGGAACAGTAATAGAAAAAGATATGATGTTGTGCGCATTGTCATCGACCATGGAATCGAATGATACTACAAAAATCAAGAGGGCCAGCGGTATTACTGCAATTGGCCTTTACAGAGAATTTAACGATCTGGTTCGTGTGATGATAGAGTTGGAAAAAGAAAAAATAACTGTCATGAGAGAAAATACAAGGATTTTAGAGGAAATAAGTAAAAAATTATAAAACCCGACCTCGACATTTTGCATGACGTCTCCAAGGTTCGGCCATTTGACAGTTGGACTTCCGGCATAGCTTCCGCTATGCCATGAGCCCCTCTGACAGTGTTCCGGGCAGGTTTCGGAACGGTCAGCCGCCTGCAAAGACTCCTTTTTGCGGCATATTCGAACGGATATTGTTCATGACCTCGCTTGAAATACGATTCCAATTGCTGTAGACCGCCTCTTTTACGCATCCGCGGTTCACGATCCTGCAAACTGTCAATTGACTAAGCGACCATACCATGGATTCTGTTGACGGCCTTGTCTCTTCGATCGTCATCTTACCGCTCTTCATTTTCGTTTCCGTTCTCGGTTCAAGCTCGTATCTCGCCATCGCCATCGCCATTTCGGAAAATAAGGCCAGCATCATCGATCCGTGTATCGACGAACGCTTCCATACCCGTAACGGTTTGAGACCTGTGACTCTTTTCAGAGAATGTATCAGATGCTCGACGGACGATCTCGCACGGTATTTTCCCAATGCCTCTGAAGGTGTCAATTGCTCAGAAGATTCCAGCTTAAAATGTCCGGAACGCACGCCCATCGTCTCGAGTACCATCCATTCGAACATGTCGGGATCGTCGTAATCGAATTTTGTCTGTACGCTTACTTCGATATTCACGTCGGCGGCGACGTTCTTCTTCACCGTCACGAAATCGGACGCCTTGAATTTCCCGTCATCATAGGAACGAGCCGCATCGATCATCTTCCTGACACGTCTTTCCGCAGCGTTATAAGACCTTCTCCGATTGTCAACGGAGAAGAAGATGTACGTCGTACGCCCGGAAGAGGTGAATGTGTGCGATAAACAGCACGTACCGTCCTCAACGTATTCCCATTCTTCTCGATTCTCCAGAATGCGGAGGTCATCGGATGTGTTCATCCTCACTCTCGTAAGATATTTGTTACCTCTTTCGACTATTGAGTCGAGTACATCACCGGCGGCACCGCCGTTATCCATCACGATCCATGAACCGGTGCGTATCATATCGAAGATATCCGGAAGCGAATCACGGTATTGCGTCACATCGGCCGTATTCCCTTCGTACGGCCGTATGAAGAACGGTATCTTCGACCTTTGTAATTGAGCGACCATGAATTCGACCTGCGGACGACTTTGATCTTTGAAGTCGCGAGGATGGCCGATCCTCCCGAGTTCGGACATGGGACCGTTGAAAACGACCGCGGAACCATCGACGTTCGTGTCTGTATCATCGAACCGATATCGTTCGCTCAATCCCTTCCATGCTCTGACCATAAGCCCTCCCGCGTGATCCACGACGATCTCGAGGGCGCGGTTGATCGTTCTCTGCGATACTTTCTTCTCGATTCCGAATTCTTTTCTAACGTTCGCATCGGACAACCAATCTGCGCATCTTTGCATCGAATTGCTTCCCATGAGTATGCACGTGCATACGGCAACGATCACACGGCTTAACGGAACTCCGCGTTCCTTGAACGTATCCGCGAGAACCAAAACGCCGACGGATCCGAGATAATGTTCGACACTCTTCGACAAACCATACGGAATTGATATATTGTCGTTCGGCAATGGGACCTTCGTCCTCTCTTCGGTTAATACTGTTTGTTTCACAGCACTGTATTTGAAGGAGGACACTTCTTGTTTTCGGTCGCATCAATTACAAAACGCTCGCATCGCCATCGGCATCAGATGTCGAGGTCGGGTCAAATTTCTCTTTGCAATAGTTGACAATAATTTCGATACACGGGGCGTATTTAATGATCATCTGCGATAGACCAGCATGAAAAAACAGTGGTGCTAAGAAGGTGCAATTTATCTGTCAAATTTCCACGTTAAACAATGTGCAATAATTTTGAACTGTCGAACTCAGGTAATAGAAAAAAATATGAGGTTGTGTGTATTGTCATCGACCATGGAATCGAATGATACTACAAAGATTAAGAAAGCCAGCGTCTTAAATACGACAGGCCTTTACCGAGAACTTAACGATCTGGTTCGTGTGATGATAGAATTAGAAAAAGAAAAAATATCAGTCATGAGAGAAAATACGAGAATTTTAGGAGAGATAAGCAAAAAATTAGATAAATAACTCCTTTAGCACGAACCGCCGACCTACGTGAATCATAATCGTCGAGACCCTCCAATCATGGAGATATATAGGCCTATAACAACCACACGCCCATTTGAATCTCTGAGATCAGTATGTCCTTTAATGTTCCTTTGATCTCTGACGAAGGCTCAGGGGTCCCCTGTAAATAGCCCTTTTCCAATGCAGTTTCCATATTACCTGTGCATGAATACCCGGATATCAGTACAGTTTCATCCATGTCCTCTACCGGCATTGCTACTCTGACGACGAAAGCATCACTGAATATCAGTCTGTAACCGTATCCTCCGTTGTAATATGTGTCTATGGCGTTGTACATCAATTTTTCCTTATTTTCTTGCATCATTTTAGCATCAGATATTGCGGCGCTCCTGTCTGATGCGGCTCCCAAGATGGAACTTATTACGGCTATTCCTCCGACCACGGGGGCAAAAGTTGCCGTAGAAGCAGATAATCCGGCAGCCAATGCACCGTTAGTGAAGCCTCTGGCAACATCGCCCATGAATTTATCTCTGGCGCCCCGAATTGCTCGGTCGCGTTCAGCGCGATCATACTCCATCTCACGCATCTGATACGCTTTCCAAGTATCACTCACATATGGGAGTTTAGAGGACGGTATCACTATTTTACCCAATGCAGCATCGATCTCCAGATACCATCCCGTATTGTCAACTATATATCGGAACCTGAAGTTTGTGTTGTTTTTTTCCAACGATCCGAACAGATCCGGTGCGAATATCGGCAGATATGCAAATTTCATTTCATGCTCCGTCAGATCCATGTCAAACTCCCATCCTATCGGAATGGGTTGAGGCGTTTGCACCAGTTCAGAGTTCGAAAAAGTCACGTCTGTGTTCTCAAAGATATAAAAATCCTTGTTTATTTTAAGAGTGGGTGCTATTGAGCCGATAACGTATGTCCAGGTGCGGAGAGACGCGTGCTGTAACTGCCATATCACAGTTCCATCAGGAGATACGAATATATCTCCAGCATTTGCTTTATAAGTGGCGCCGAACTGTTGCTCGAAATCATTTGTTAACTGATAACACGTTGAGTTGGGTGAGCCGCATCCATAATATATACTTCTTGGCCTGCCCGGTATCGTAGACCGCCTTATGGCGTTCAACGGCCTTGGAAAAGAAGGCATCTGTACATCCGCTAAATTATTACTCATTTTGAACAATTTATCCATCCTCGAACCATCGGGATTAGTGATGTACGGAACTTCATCTTCACCGTATTCATACATGTACGGGCACAGTCTGCTGTAAGAGATGTCTTCGATCTGTTCTATCCTGACTTTGACAGTAGCTCCGCTGAGTGTTTTGGAAACTTGACAATTTGACACTTGCCCCGACCCGGTTGCACGGGTCACGGACAGAGGCCTGCGGCCTCCGTCCGAGACGCACTCAGGGGC
>WQZJ01000052.1 GCA_009780795.1 Methanomassiliicoccaceae archaeon | reverse complement strand
TCTTTATATTGGCACCGTTGTGGGATTGTGCTTAAGAGGGGAATGCACGATGATAGAGAGTAAGAAGATCACGCCGGGCTCTAAGAAGAGCGAATCCACGGATATCACGCTTTTCGTTAGAACTTCCGACGAAGAGATAAGAAAATGGGACAAGTCCAAAATATTTGAGGCACTCGTCCGTGAGACCGATATAGGCGAGGACGCCGCCCTGATCGTCTCCAGGGAAGTTGAGAAGATGATCGCCAAGATGGAACTCGAGTACATCACGGCACCTTTGATCAGAGAGCTTACGAACGCCAAGCTTGTTGAATACGGATTAGAGACAATACGCAAGCAGCACACGCGACTGGGCGTGCCTGTGTACGATGCGCGCGAGATAATCATGAGTCCGAACAAGGAGAACGCGAACGTCCCCCATGGACCGGAGGCCACCAACCTCACTCTGGCGGAGAACATCAAGAAGGAGTTCGCGCTGCTCGAAGTATTCACACCCGATATTGCAGATTCGCACATGAGCGGTCTGTTCCACCTGCACGACCTTGGGATGATAGACCGCCCGTACTGTAGCGGACAGTCCATCGAATATGTGAAAAAATTCGGTCTTAACCTTCCGAATGCGCTTTCCATAGCAAAACCTGCCAAGCACCCGGAGGTGCTGATAGAACAGATAATCAAATTCTCGGCGGCACTGCAGGGACACTTCGCCGGCGCGATAGGGTGGGACGCTTTCAACGTCTTCCTTGCACCGTACCTTGTGGGCGTTGACGATGTGAGGATGAAGCAGCTTGCGCAGATATTGATATACGAGTTCGCGCAGCAGGCGGTCGCCAGAGGGGGTCAGTCGATATTCAGCGACATCAACCTGTACTGGGAGACCCCTGACCACTTCGTCGGGGTCCCCGCGATAGGCCCGAAGGGAGAGTTCACCGGAAAGAACTATGAGGACTACGTCGTGGAGTCACAGCGCTTCGTGAACGCGTTGATAGACGTATACATGGAGGGGGACGCCATGGGAAGGCCCTTCTTCTTCCCCAAGCCGCAGGTCCACATCACGGAGAAGTTCTTCAAGACACCGGGGCACGAGGAGTTCCTGAACAAGATCGCGAAGCTGTCCTCTGAGAAGGGGAACACTTACTATGTGTTCGACAGGGGCAACACCGCCAAGATATCCGAATGCTGCAGACTGACGTTCAAATTGGACGAAGCGGACCTTGCCGAGGCGAAGCAGCCGTGGAAGATGAGATTCTCCGCGATGCAGAACATCACGCTGAACCTTCCGAGAATGGCGTACAAGGCCAACAGGAACGATGACGCCCTGTTCAACATAATAAGGGAGACCATGGAGCTGTCGGTCAAGGCGCACATGCAGAAGAAGAGCTTCCTGAAGCACCTGCTCGAACTGAAGAACTACGGCCCGCTGGCGTTGCTGGCGATGAACTTGGACGGCGAACCGTACTACAAGATCGAGAAGTCGTCATACCTCCTGGGCATGGTGGGGCTGAACGAACTGGTGCAGTATCACTTCGGACAGGAGATGCATGAGTCCGATGAAGCACTCAAATTCGGTCTGAAGGTCACGGCGTTCATGAAGATGGAGGCCGACAGACTCTCCAAGGAGCACAACATCAAGCTGCCCCTCGAGCAAACGCCCGCTGAGAGCACGGCGTACCGTTTCGCAAAGCTGGACATGAAGGACTTCCCGCTGCAGGCCAGTTCCGTGGTCAAAGGGAACAAGGGTACCGGTGAACTGTATTACACCAACTCTACGTACATCAACGTGGGCGCTGATGTGAGTCCGATAGAGAGGACGAGGAAAGAGGGCATGTTCCACCCGCTGATAGAGGCCGGGGCGCTGACGCACATATGGCTCGGCGAGACGAAACCGTCACCGGAGAGCATCGCGGCGTTCGTTGAGAAGACGTTCAGGCACACGATGAACGGTCAGATCGCGTTCAGCCCTGAGTTCACCGCCTGCCTTGAATGCGGAAAGACCGTCAGAGGTCTCACTGATACATGCAGATCATGCGGTTCCGATCACGTCGAAGGCATAACGAGAGTGACCGGTTTCTTCTCCAAGATATCCGGCTGGAACAAGGGCAAGACCGGGGAACTGCAGGACAGAATAAAGGGTCAGGGCCTCTGACCCTTCCATAAACCACTTTTTCATCATTTCTTCATTTTTTATCGAAAACATCGAAAAACCGACCGCTGTAAGAGCCGATATACAAAGAATATTCCCCTATGAGGACAGAGGGGGAAAAATTATCCTTAAAGTATAATGTGTATCAACGAAGGATAAAATCCTAAGGTTTATATCATATGAGAAAGGTCAAACAGCGATAACATGGGTGTAAACACAACAGCTGTCATAGCGGTCGGTTTCCTTTTGTTCTTCTCAGCGGGCGCTGCGTTCATACTGACGTCGGAAACGAATGAGGTGGGCGACCCGGTGGTCAGTGTCCTGGCCAAAGTGAACTACAACGGATCCGGCATATTCTGCAACGAGGACCTGGACATAAACGACCCGGAGGGATGGGGAGGGAAGGTGTTCATGACACCGGGCCCCGGCTCCATACAACATGAGATGCTCAAGACGCTCGCATTCAATCTGGGATTCTATTTCGCTCTGGACGGACCTGCCAAGAACAGGAACACGATATATTGGACGATCGTCACTCCCGGTCAGCAGAGCGATCAGTTCGCCAGAGGGTACGTTGACGGCGGCATAGCATGGGAGCCGGCGTTCTCCACCATTTTGAGAACGTTCGCACCCGGCAACGACAGCGGCATAGTCGCATACAACGTCGCAACGTCGAAGGACATCGAGGACGGTCATGCGTGTTGTATGATCGTTGCCAAGAACTCCTTCATCGATTCGCACCCGGACCTGGTGATAAGATTCCTGCTTGCGTACATGGAATCCGTGGAATGGGTGAACGAGGCCAAGGACAAGAGCTCACCGAACCATGAGATGCTCGTACAGCAGTCATGGGAGATATCCTTCGGCGGTACCGGACCGGTGCCCGACGACAGGAGACAGATGATAGAGAATGCTCTTGAGAATATCAACTTCGGTTACGAGCTGGACGGCCTTAGGGAATACGTGGCCTCGCTGATCACTCGATTCGAGAACAGCGGGTCCATAATCTACCATATACCTGATACTTCCGCGTACGCGAACATGCTGGTCAACTATGAAATGATGGATAGCATTGTCTCTGACCACGACAAGCTCGTGGATCAGTACAAGTACAGCGCCATGTCCGACAAGGCCGTCAGGCTTGGAGTACTGGCGAATGACCTGCACCAGATAGCCGTCAGACTGGCGATGGTGCCCGGCATAGCATATGCGGGCAGTCTGAGCTTCTTCGGGATGTACGGGGTGCCCATAGCTATGGAGGACCCCGTGAACGCTGGCGGCGCAGTGATGAACCTCTTCGCCCTGGACGCGATAGACATAGGCGTCCTGGGATTGCCACCGACCGTCATAAGGTCTGTGAACGGATTGTGATAATATGCGGTTAAAATACGATAATGAAAGTAAACTGCAAAGGTTCCTGAGGATATTGCTGATATCGGCCGTATCCCTGGCCGCGCTGATCATGGTGTGGTGGATAATCTCGATATACGTCGAGACGTCCGCGATACCTGAGCCTCCGGCCGTCTGGAATGCCTTTGTGAACCTGATGGTCAACGGTGACACCGTCTCAGGTTACACGATGGGACAGCATGTGATAGCCAGCCTTGAGAGGTTCGCCCTGGGCTTCGCGATAGCGTTCGCCGTCGCGGTGCCGCTCGGACTTCTGATAGGATGTTCCAAGATGCTCGACGATTTCTCGAGACCGATCATAGAGGTCCTGAGACCCATAGCGCCGATAGCATGGGCCCCGGTGCTCGTGTTCGCGATAGACCGCACGTGGGGTCCGATACTTGTGGTGTTCATAGGTATCGTGTTCCCGCTGCTGACGAACACCGTGTTCGGTGTCAAGAAGATAGACCCGACACTGATAGACGCCGGTCGAACGTTGGGCGCGAACAAGCTCCAGACGTTCTATAAGGTGATGTTACCGTGCACCGTGCCGTACATAATGAGCGGCATAAAGATCGGACTCGGAATAGGATGGATGTGCATAATAGCCGCAGAGATGGTCGCGCCGTACGGCGGAGGTCTCGGATACTTCATTAACGTTCACGCATTCAACGGAAGCTGGCCGTTCGTGTTCGTCGGGATCATACTGATCTCGATATTAGGGTTGATCACCATCGGGCTCGCGGAACGTGCACATAAGACAATAGCGAAAAGGATGGGGATGGAATGAGCTACATCGAACTGAACAACATAAGGAAGGTCTTCAAGAAGGACGACAAGGAGACGGTCGCCATTGATAACATGTCATTGGCCATTGACAAGGAGGAGCTTGTATCCATACTCGGTCCGTCCGGATGCGGTAAGACCACCGTGCTCAGAATGATAGCAGGGCTCACGGAACCCACCTCGGGAGAGGTGCTCGTGGACACTGTCAAAGTAAAGGAGCCAGGGTCCGATCGCGGTATGGTATTCCAGGACTTTGCGCTGTTCCCGTGGCGTTCCGTCAGGAAGAACGTGGAGTTCGGCCTGGAGGTGAGCAAACTGTCCCCCGCTGAAAGGAAACAGCGTGTGGACAAGTACCTTGAGATAGTTGGCCTCTCTGAGTTCGCCGATGCGCGTGTGCACGAACTTTCAGGAGGAATGAAGCAGCGTGTCGGAATAGCGAGGGCGATGGTGAACAACCCGAAGGTCGTTCTGATGGACGAGCCGTTCGGAGCACTGGACGCACAGACGAGGAACATCATGCAGGCCGGCCTCATCAGGATACTCGAGAAGACCGACCAGACGATCGTGTTCGTGACGCACTCGGTGGACGAGGCTGTGTTCCTCTCCGATCGCATAGTGATACTGACCAAGCGCCCCGCGGTGATCAAGGAGATCATCGAGATCCCATGGCCCAGGCCCAGGGACCGTTCGTCACCGGAGTTCACCGCGCTTAGGAAGCGCATACTCTCCGAACTGGAGAAGGAGAACGTCATGGACGCCGGTACGCAGGAGAGGCTGCCGGAGCCGGTATCGGATACGAAGGAACCGTACGTCATCATAAAGCCTGACAACAGTGTGAGGGTCGTTCCGGCGGTCGTTCCGACGGCCACGGCGAGAACACCTGCGGCATCCGATGACGGTGTGAAGCACGAGGTCGTATTATCTAACGGCGAACGCAAGGATGCGGATGTGCAGCATATGGTCACATTCGCGGACGGAAGCGAGCGCGATGATGCTAAGGTACGACACATCCTGTCGGAGCCTGAGATCGACGGAACACCTCCCGGACATGAGATGGTCTGGTACGGCGAGAACGGAGAGAAGTGGGCTGCACCGAAGAAGAGGTCCGAAAGGAGATACGACAACGACTGGCCGGATCTCAGGATGTGAACGGAGGGGTCACCCCCTCCCCTTTATTTTATTATCTTGTCAACGAAGTCCCGCATCTTCTCCTGATACAGGGGGCGCATTATCTGCTCCTTGTCAGCGAACGGTACCGCGAACGCGCCCGCATATTCTATTTTGAAGTAGCCGCAGAACATCAGCAACGCATTCACAACATCAGCGGCGACGTACTCATCGTCGCCCATGGTCATCGCCATTGCGATCCTCTTCCCTTCCATCCTGTTGATGCCGGCCTCGTGATCACAGAGTGAGTGCAAACGTTCAATGAATGCGTTCAGCGAGGCGGTCAGATGCCACATGTATATGGGGCTGGCGAATATCACCAGATCACTGTCCTCGAACTTTTTAAGCGCAGTGATACAGTCATCCTTTAACGCACATTCGCCGGAACCTCTGCAGGCACCGCAGTTCATGCATCCCCTGATGTTCATCGGATACAGGAACACCTCCTCCGCATCCGCACCTCCGGCCCTTATCTTTTCCAGTAACGATGCGGTCATCGTTACCGTGTTACCGTTCTTCCTCGGACTTCCGTTGAATATTGTGACCTTCAAGATATCACCCGATTATCTTCCTGGCGAACTCATGTATATCGTTCTGACAATCAGTGCCGGCTATCTTCTCCAGATCGGCGAAGGGAAGGACGAACGCGCCCAGATAGTTCATCTTCAGGTGCCCGGACAGCATCCCCAGTGCGTCGACCGCATCGGCGGCGACATTCTCGTCCACGTCCGTTGTGAACACTGCGGCAAGTCTTTTTCCCTTGACCTTCTCCGCGGCCTCGTCATCATCCTTGCAGACGGCCATCAGCACCTCGATGAACGACTTCAGCGAATCGGACATATGCCACATGTATATCGGGCTCGCAAGCACCGCCGCGTCGCATGCGACGAATTCCCTGACCATCTCCCTGGCGGCCTCCAGACCGGATTTGGAGCCGCATGTGATACATCCCTTTATCCCCATGTGATACAGGAAATGCTCATCCGTCCCAGGTCCTGTTATTTCTTTCAAGGATGACGTCACGGCCGCCGTCCTTCCGTTCTTCCTCGGTCCCCCGTTGAATATCGTGACCTTCATAGTATCCATATGACACTCATGGCGGATAAGGATGCCGTCAGAGCAGTATCACACACCGTCATCGTTCCTCTTATCTTGAGTCTTTATCTCTTTCTTCCTTTTTCTTTCCAATTCTTGAACGGACGTTTCCGGAGTGGGTAAATCTTCGGGCATTGTACCGCCTATTCTGTCAATTGCGGAACGGACTTCCTTTCCAACTTTGTAGTGAACTTCACCAGCAACATGTTTATCAGAAATGTTCTCCTTTCTCAGCCGCCCATCTGTCTGTGTTATACGGAATAGATTTGCGCCGAGTTCCTCGCTCCCCATGTGGTCGAGGATCTCTTGATCTTTCTCCGATCGTTTTCTTTCTGCGATATCTTTCGCCTTAAGTCCGCCGTATAGTCCCATGTAACCTTTGTCTGTAGACATAGCATATTCGTATGTTGTCTGAATGCCAGCCATTTTTGCCGCTTCGTATAAAAGCATATTTTTCTGCTTATGTCGCCGCGTAGGAATAGTCGTTTACCATCTTCGTCGAGTCTTTCGAAAAGCTCTTGTATCTCCTGTTGTCGTGTCTTCACAGCGAAATACATCTGCCCATGTGCAACAGGTTCTTTTCGCGGATCGCCGTTCATAACTACGAGATAACAGGCGAACCGCGTCAGATGGTAGTCTTCTATCTCTCTTTTGGCTCCTTTGGCTGTATTTATCAATTTACCGACGCCGGTAAAATGATGATTTGGTTCCTGTTCATTCAATTCACAAGAGATTTTAGCTCTTTCCAATACCTCGTTGAAACGTTGCCACTTAGCATAATCTAGAACGACTTAGAGTTCTCTTGCAATCCAATATTCATATCCATGTTCGTCGAGATGCTTTATCTCCTCGAACTTTTTTGTCTGCCATTTTTCAAGCTCCATCATGTTGCCCTCCATTTTTTGTGCGCCACGTTGCGACACTTCTTCCATTCTTCGGCAACTTTTTTGTAAAAGACGTATTTGTTGCTGGCTTTGTTCCCCCTATCCTTTCTAAACCTATATACTTTATCTTTTCCGGGGCTATCAGGAAATCATACCTCCACATTCAGATCCATTATCCTCATGATGTTGTGAGCGACACACCTGCAAACGATCTCGACGCACCTTGTTTGATCGCTGTGTCCGTAGACGGTATCGGACATGTTCCGTTTGATCATTGAATTGACGGTTTCAACGAGCGACCGTTTCCTGTATATATCAGCGTTGAAATTGAAATTCTTCAGCACGCGATAAAACCCCGATG
>WQZJ01000051.1 GCA_009780795.1 Methanomassiliicoccaceae archaeon | reverse complement strand
TGCAACAGCCCCGGTATCCCCAAAAAATGGTCACCGTGAAGATGCGACACGAATATCGCTTTCACTCTCATGAACGAGAACGGCGAGACCATCAGCTGTCGTTGAGATCCCTCTCCGCAGTCGAAGAGGATGATATCACGGTTCATCCTGACCGCGACGCAAGGCAGCGAACGTTCCCTGGACGGGACGCTGGCGCCTGTGCCCGCGAAGAGGATGTCCACCATGGTCAATACCCTAACTGTTCGAGCTTTCTGTCCTTTTTCGTCTCTTTCTTGAACTCTCTGTAATGATCCTTACAAAGATGCGCGGACCTGGTGCACTCCGGCCTGAGGGAGAGCGCGGAGCCTTTGACCTGCTTCACGCTGATCGATCTCTCCGCATCCTTGGAGCACCCGGACACATCGCATTTCTTTGTTCCGCTACTTTCTGCCATGACTCCGAATCATAACGTAACAATATATTAACTATTACGGCGCCAGGCTTCCGAATGCAGACCTGAACCTCTCTAGGTTAAATTCAATGAAGTCATACGCAGGGACATGACGAAGGTATCCCCTTCCATGCTGTCGGCCGATTTTTCGCGTCTCGGAGAGGAGTTAAGAAGAGTGGAGGACGCCGGCGCCGACTGGGTGCACATAGATGTCATGGACGGGATGTTCGTTCCCAACATCACCATCGGTCCGTCCGTCGTGAAGGCTCTCAGGCCATTGTCCGGGTTACCGTTCGATGTGCACCTGATGATAGAGGACCCGATACGCTACGTCGAGGATTTCTCGAAGGCCGGCGCCGATATGATAACGGTTCACACCGAATCCAGAGGGAACACGATGAAGGCCATTGATAAGATAAGGGATCTGGGAAGGTCGCCGGGCATAACGCTGAACCCGCGGACGCCGTTCTCCAAGGTCAGGAAATTCATGGGAAAGGTGGACCTCATACTGATAATGACCGTGCAGCCTGGTTTCGGAGGACAGGCGTTCAGGGAGGAATGCGTACCGAAGATAACGGAGGCGAGACGATTCATAGACGATAACGGCCTCGATGTCGAGATAGTCATAGACGGAGGCATAAACCGCGAGACCGGAAGGAAATGCGTCAAGGCCGGCGCAACCGTTCTGGCGGCCGGAAGCTCATTGTTCTCACTGCCCGACATGGGCAGTGAGATCAGCTTGTGGAAGGAGTTCGACAGCGAGTGATCACTCGAATATATTCTTCAGCCCGGTCTCCAGAATGACCTTGAGCGTGCACAACGGAAAGTACCTGGAATTGCGAAGGATATCATCCTCCTTGACGTTCCTGAAACTCACGAAGTTCTTAATGATCTCCATCTCATCCCCTTCGAGCGACCGCTGGAGTTCCGTGAACACCTCAAGAAGCATGAGCGCATATGCGTTCTTCTTGTTTATCGGGACCTTCGACCTGCGTACGACTATCTCAAGATCGCATACCTTGATCCTCCTGATCTTCGCCGATGCGTTGGACGTCACCAATTCCGTCTCCTCCGGGGCCTCTGTCGTCAGACCTAACCGATTCAGAAGCGTGGGGCCGGAATAATATCCGAATATGTCGCCCTCATGGCATATGAATCGCTTCTCTATGACACTCTCGCGGCTGAGCACGGAACGTTCCCCGTTGGGTGTCGTGGTCGGGATGTAATAGATACCGGGGTCGCCCTTGGCTATACTGCCGTCGTCCTGCATCTCATTCAGCAGCTGATAGACCCTCGGACGCGAATATTCCTTCCAGACGTCAATTATCTCTGATATGAGGATCGGTTCGTCAAGCCCGAATATCTTCAGCAGCCTGCCCCTTAACTCCTCTTTACTGATCACTCTTTTTTTCATATTCCTCTCTTCCCCGCGTCTCTCGCCGGTTTTATACATTGTTATATTATTTTTAATTTAGGCATTCAGTAGTGAACACACATATTTAATCCTTCTATTTTATTCAACGTATATATAAATCATTAACACTGAGTAGTAGATTTTCTCTTTAACAGTGATGTGTGGAGGCGAGACAAAAAAAGCATCATAATTATACTATTTTTAACTATACTTAGAAAAGTATTATAATATCAATATTTCGATGACGGACGGCGCCCGCACCTGATTTTCAGGTGCCTGCGGCCGCCCGTCCTTGTTCGTATGCGAGATATACCATACAACATCCACTAAAGAAAGATATAATAACTTCGCAGAGATAGGGAGACGCATGATATTCGGCAATGACAGGGTCAAACTCCTGATAGTCCTTCTGCTGATCTCCGTCGCAGTGCTGGCGGTGACCATAATAGCGGACCTCAACATTTGGGTGACCATAGCCGCCGGCGTGTTCGCGTTCTTTATGATATTGATGATCGCGCTGTACGGTTACGAAAGCGAAGACTGACGCGGTGATCGGATGGGGGTAAACCTCACGGGCCTGACGGAACCGAGGAACATAGAGCTCTCGGACCTGAGGGGCAGAACGGTGGCGATCGACGCGTACAACACCATATATCAGTTCTTATCTATTATCCGGCAGCCGGACGGCTCCCCGCTCACGGACACCAAGGGTCGTGTGACATCACATCTCTCGGGGCTGCTCTACAGAACGGCCAATCTGATAGAATCAGGGATATCGCCGTCGTTCGTTTTCGACGGCGTTCCTCACGAGCTGAAGATGGACACCATAATGGAAAGACGTGCGAAACGTGAGAGAGCGGAGAAGGAATGGGAGGATGCCAGAGAGGAGGGCGATATGAAGAAAGCATTCTCCAAGGCGCAGCAGACCTCCAAGATGACGCCGGAGATCAAGGAAACGTCAAGATCACTGCTCACATATCTCGGGATACCTGTGGTAGACGCTCCTAGCGACGGAGAGGCGCAGGCCGCATACATGTGTCGCAAGGGTGACGTATGGGCGTCCGCGTCACAGGATTTCGATTCCGTACTGTTCGGAACTCCGATGCTCGTCAGAAATCTGACGGTAACGGGAAGACGTAAGATACCCGGCCGCGACCAGTATAAGGATGTTCGGACGGAACAGATAGAATGCGCAGGTTTTCTTTCAGAATTAGGGATAACCAGGGAACAGCTGGTGGACGTCTGCATCCTCATGGGCACCGACTTCAATCCGGGACTGAGCGGGATCGGGCCGAAGAAGGGGCTGAAGCTCATAAAGGCGCACGGCAACCTCGAAGGGGCGATGGGACATCTCGGTGAGGAGATCGATAATTACGAAGAGATAAGGAACATATTCCTCGGAAGCGGATATTCAGACGATTACGATCTCACAATTCGCGGAACGGACACGGAGAAGATATGCGAGCTCATGTGCGAAGAGCACGACTTCTCCAAGGAACGTGTGATGTCCGTCATCGACAGGATAGAGAACTCAAGGAAGGCAGAGGACACGAGAAGGAAACAACGATCGCTGTTCGACTCGTGGTAGCCTGTTTTATATTACCCGCACGTTCACACTCTCACGCAGGCAAGATAACACCTGTGAGGAAGGATTAGCGATGATAAAGCAGGTCCGTGCTAATTATGATGCACCAACGATAGAGAAGGAGATACAGGCATCCTGGACTGCCGGGAACGCCTATGAGAGAACGAAGAAGCTGAGAGAATCGGGAGAACGGTTCTATTTTCTTGATGGACCTCCGTACACAACGGGTTCCATCCACCTCGGGACGGCCATGAACAAGACGATCAAGGACGTTCTGATACGATACTGGAGGATGAAAGGTTTCAATGTCCGCGATCAGCCGGGATTCGACATGCACGGACTTCCGATAGAGGTCCAGGTGGAGAAGAAGGTCGGTCTCAGGTCCAAGAAGGACATCGAGGAATACGGCATAGACAAATTCATAGACACGTGCAAGAGATTCGCGCTGGAGCTTCACGGGAGCATGACCGAACAGTTCAAGCAGCTGGGCGTCTGGATGGACTGGGACGACCCGTACCAGACGCTGAAGCTGAACTACCTGGAGGCGGCATGGTGGACAATATCTCGGGCATATGAGCAAGGCCTGATGGACTCATCGAACCGTGTGCTCACATGGTGCCCGCGCTGTGAGACGGCGCTGGCGGAAGCCGAGATAGAGTACTGGGACGAGGACGACCCGTCCGTGGTGGTTCGTTTCCCGATAAAGGGTGGCGATCACTCGCTGCTGATATGGACCACCACGCCGTGGACGTTGCCGTCGAACATGGCCGTCGCGGCACATCCGGAACTGGATTACGTGAAGGCGAAGCTTACCGGACCGAACGGATCGGAGACGATCATCGTACTGGCATCGGAACTTGAGAGCACCGCAAAACTCGGCAAGTATGAGGGAACCGAGATCATAGCCGGGATGAAGGGCAGGGAATTGGAGGGTCTTGAGTACACACCTCCCTTCGAGATCGGCGAAAAGTTCCTCAAGAGATCGGAATGGACGTACAAAGTGGTCCTCGCCGACTACGTGGAATCAGGTAACACCGGATTGGTGCACACCGCACCCGGTGCCGGCCCGGACGATTACGATACGGGAAAAAGATACGGCATGGAACCGTTCTGTCCCGTGAGCGAAGCGGGTCGATTCACGGACGCGTTCCCGATGATGGTCAACCAAAAGGTAAAGACAGCGAACGCGGACCTTTTGAAACATCTCGACGAAAAAGGTCTTCTTTTCAACTCATCGAAGATAAAGCACAGATGCGGGCACTGCTGGAGATGCAAATCTCCGATAATATTCAGGAACACCGACCAGTGGTTCATCAAGGTCCCTGAGATAAAGGATAAGATGTTATCGGAGATAGAGAGAGTGAAATGGGTACCTGACTGGGCTGGTGCCTCCAGAGAGAGGAACTGGGTTGAAGGCGTAAGGGATTGGTGCATCTCCCGTCAGAGGTACTGGGGTATACCGTTGCCGGTGTGGACATGCGGATGCGGAGAAAGACGCGTGATCGGTACGTACGGTGAGTTGAAGGAAGGTAGCGGATACACTGACGGCATGGATACACACCGGCCGTGGATAGATGCCGTCACCTTCAAATGCAAATGCGGGGGCACGATGCACCGCGTGAAGGATGTTCTCGACGTATGGTTCGACTCCGGCGTGGCCGCATGGGCAACGCTCGGATTCCCGTCGGACGAAACGGAATTCAACAAATGGTGGCCCGCGAGGTTCATCACCGAAGCGCACGATCAAACGAGGGGTTGGTTCTATTCCCAATTGGCGGCCGGCGTTATATCATTCGGAAGGGCACCATATGATGAGGTGCTCATGCACGGGTGGGTGCTCGACCCGAAGGGACAGAAGATGAGCAAGAGCAAGGGCAACGTGATAGAGCCGCTGGACATAATCAAGGAGGTCGGTGCCGATT
This sequence comes from Methanomassiliicoccaceae archaeon, assembly GCA_009780795.1. GTDB lineage: Archaea > Thermoplasmatota > Thermoplasmata > Methanomassiliicoccales > Methanomethylophilaceae > Methanomicula. The sequence continues at coordinate 2,829 of WQZJ01000051.1, read as the reverse complement.
CGCTGAGATTCTACGTGACACGCGTGAACTCTCCGTGGGAGGACACAGCGTTCCAGAAGGACGGTCCAAAGAATGCCAGAAAAGTGCTGAACACATATTGGAATGTCGTTAATTTCGCGTCGACGTACATGAATATCGATAATTACGATCCGGAGGCGCATACTTTCGATTCTATGAGGAAGCACTTCAGGGACGAGGACACATGGATGATATCGAAGACGGAGCGCATGAAGCGCGACGTTACCGAGAACATGGAGTCCCGTAACCTACACAAGGTGGGACGTGTGCTTGAGGATTACATCTTAGAGGACCTTTCCAGATGGTACGTCCGTCTGGTCAGGGACAGGACATGGTCCGAGAGCGAGGATGTGGAGAAGGACAAGAACGCCTCTTACTTCATACTGCATTATGCGATCATGAACACTGCGCTTGCGCTCGCACCGATATGCCCGCACATCTCAGAGGAGGTGTACAGGCACATGGGCGGTAAAAAGGAGAGCGTGCACATGGAGGATTGGCCGGCGTTCAGCGAGGAGCTGATACGCACAGATCTGGAATACAGCATGAAGCTGATACAGGACATCGTCGAGTTGATAGCATCGGAGAGACAGAAGAACAACGTGAAACTGAGGTGGCCCCTCAAGTCGGTCGTGATACACGGTGAGTCGGATGATGTGAACAGATCCGTGAGAACATTCGGGCACGTTCTTGCGCAGCAGGGCAACATAAAGGAGATCGGATACCTGGACGCCGCATCGGAGTGCGGCTGCGTGAAGAACGACAACGTCTCAAGAGTGTCGTTCGGACCCGGGAACATCTGCATAGATTTCGAGATGACCGGCGATATCGAGGCCGAGGGCTACGCCAGGGAGCTCATACGGAGGATACAGCAGATGCGCAAGGACATGAAGCTCGATGTGGAGCAGTACATCAACTGTGACGTCAAAGCGGATGCCGAGATGACCGGTCACTTCGAAGCATGGAAGGAACACATCGCCAACGAGGTGCGTGCCAAGAACATATTGTTCACCGACTCGCCGACGGGCGACGACGTGAGGACATGGGATGTCCAAGGTAAGGATATCGTTATAGGCATAAGCTCCGTCGTCGCATGAACGGAGGGGGCACCGCCCCCTCCCCACACCTTTTTAATTCACACTCCGTTCGGCGGAGTGTGAGATGCGACATCTGCGCTTCCGAGGCGGTAACGTACATACGATATAACGGCACGCATCTGTGCTCCGAACATTTTATGAGATTCGTTGAGAAACGAGTGAAGAAAGAGATAAGAAAACAGGTGAACCTCTTGCCCGGTGATGTGATCGCCGTGGCAGTATCGGGCGGCAAGGACAGCATGGTGACGTTAAATCTGCTGCATTCCATACTCGGGGAGCGCCGCGATATCGAGATACGGTGTATAACCGTGGACGAAGGGATAGACGGTTACAGACCGGAGAGCATAGAAATAGTGAAAAGATTCTGCGGCGAACGCGGTATCAAACTTGAAATATCATCGTTCTCGGACATGTTCGGTATGACAATGGACGATGTAGTCCCCTTCTCCGGGGACAACGGACCGTGCACATATTGCGGTGTGTTCCGCAGGAACGCGATGAACCGCGCCGCAAGAGAGATGGGTGCCTCGTACCTCGCCACCGGTCTGAATCTCGACGATACGGCGCAGTCGGTGATGATGAACTTCACGAGGGGCGACGTGGAACGCCTGATCAGACTGGGCCCTCACAAGAAGGTGCAGCCCGGACTGATACCGCGCATACAGCCGCTGAGGATGATACCTGAGAAGGAATCGCTATTGTATGCGATAGTCGCCGGGATACCGTATTATGACGGCGTATGCCCGTACTCCGACGAGGCGCTGAGGAACCAGTTCCGATCGGTCATCGACGAGCTGGAGACGCGCTCCCCGGGTACGAGGCACAGTATAATATCGTCATATGATCAGATGCTGCCTGCTCTGACCGCCAACTCCACACCGGCGGACCTGAGCAGGTGCGTGTGCGGGGAACCGACATTGGGAGAAGAATGCAAAGCGTGCGAACTGAAAGACATTCTGAACGTCCGGATGAGCACCGGCATCAAAGGTCCCTGAACGGGACGAGGTCGCAGCAACCACACTCGAAGCACATGGTCCTGAACGTGAGCGTCGTTAGACCATATCTTGAAAGTATCTCCTTCTGCGCATGTGCCAGACGTATGGTCCTGTCCCTGTCTACGCGTTCCGATATGCCGATCGCTTTCATATTCCTGGCATTCCTCTCGTTCAGCCGTATCGCTCTCAGACCGGGCACGCACCCGAACGAGGCGAGCATATCCATACACTCGATGACATCGTCATCCGTCTCCCCCATACCCAATATGAGGTTCGTCGTTACTTTACCGGCACCGAATACCTTTACGGATTCCTTGAGCATCTCAATTATCAGAGAATAGTCAAGTTCCGGGCAGACCTTTTTGAATATATCTTCTCTCGGAGTCTCGAGATTTATCTTCATCTCCGTCGCGCCGGCATCCTTCAGCGCCACTATCTGATCGACCGAATCAATGTACGGTTCCACACCGATCGGCATGTCCGGGAACTCCTTTCGTATGGCGGTCACGCATGATACGATGTTATCCACGGTCTCACGGACACTTCCTACCACACCGGAGGTCACGGCGGCCGACAGTATCTTCTGTTCCCTCATCCTGTCGCGGATCATGCCTACGATCTTGTCGTCGGTCAGTGATTTCGTAAGGTCCTTCTCCAAGAGAGGGGACGTACAGAACTTACAGTTGTACATACATCTCTGGTCGAGGTTGAAGAACGCC